>NZ_DFME01000134.1:0-121 GCF_002375605.1 Hyphomonas sp. UBA3601
TGCTGCGCAAGGCCAATATCCCGATCGTTCTGGCGGCCAACAAGGCTGAAGGCAAACAGGGCACGGTCGGCGTGATGGATGCCTGGTCGCTGGGCCTGGGTGAACCGATTGGCTTGTCTGC
>NZ_DFME01000134.1:152-2787 GCF_002375605.1 Hyphomonas sp. UBA3601
TGGCTTGTCTGCCGAGCATGGCGAGGGCATGGCCGAACTTTACGAAGCCATTCGTCAGGCACTGGGCGAGGAAGCGTTCGAACTCGCCCTGCAGGAGGCCGAACTGGATTATGATCCCCGCGCCGCCGAGGACATTATCGAGAAGCTCGCCCATATCGATATCGACGATTTCTCCGTGTCCGATGATGATCTCGTCGCCGCCATTGAAGCGGCGGATGTCGACGTTGAACCCGAGCCGCAAAAAGACGACAAGCCGATCAAACTGGCCATTGTCGGCCGCCCGAATGCCGGCAAGTCCACGCTGATCAACCAGCTGCTACAATCGGACCGCCTGCTGACCGGTCCCGAAGCCGGCATCACGCGCGACTCCATCTCTATTGACTGGGAATGGGAAGGCCGCCGCATCCGCCTGGTCGATACCGCTGGCCTGCGCCGCAAGAACAAGGTGCAGGAGCGCCTTGAACGGATGTCGACTGGCGAGACGATCCGCTCGCTGAAATATGCAGATATCATTGCCCTCGTCATGGACGCACACGAGGCGATGGAAAAACAGGACCTGCTGATTGCCGACCTCGCCCTGCGCGAAGGCCGCGGCGTCGTGTTGGTCATTTCCAAATGGGACACGGTGAAAAAGCCGGATGAAGCCGCCAAACATATCCGGGATCTTGCCAACCGGCTGATGCCGAATGCTGGCGGTGCACCCGTCGTGTTCCTGTCCGGCCTGACTGGTCGGCATACGGACAGGCTGATGCCAGCCGTGGTCAAGGTCTATCAGGATTGGACCGCACGCGTGAAGACGGGCGATCTGAACCGCTGGCTGCGCCACACGGTTGAGCGCCATCCGCCGCCAAGCGTTCAGGGCAAGCGCATCAAGCCACGCTACATGGCCCAGATGAAGGCGCGTCCGCCGACCTTCGTGCTCATCGCCTCGCGCGGTGACCAGATGCCGGAAACCTACAAGCGCTATCTGATCAACAATCTGCGCGATGCCTTTGACATGCATGGCGTGCCGATCCGCCTGTTCGTCCGGCAGGGCAAGAACCCCTATGCTGACAAGGCCGACGGCGCGCGCAAGCCCCAAGGCAAGAGCCCTTATCGCGGCAAGCCGATCAAGAAGGGCTAGCGCGCTCGCACACATATCCGTGACTGGAAACGACTGGCGTACCTGCCTAGGGTCGCCCCGATCAATGCGGAGACTCAAATGTACCAGATGCAGGATGTGGTGAAAACCTATTACGGCGAGACGCTGACAAGCTCGTCGGACCTGAAGACCGATGCCTGCACGACGGAGTCTCGTCCAGCGGCGCATGTCTCGGCCGCCCTCGCCGCCGTCCATGATGATGTGGCCGCGAAGTATTATGGGTGTGGCCTCGCCATCCCGGCCGCGCTGGAAGGTTTGAAAGTGCTGGACCTTGGCAGCGGGGCCGGACGCGACGTGTTCGCCCTGGCCAAGCTGGTTGGCCCGACCGGCCACGTCACCGGGGTCGACATGACGGATGAGCAGCTGGACGTCGCCCGCGCACATGAGGCCTGGCACGCCGAGCAATTTGGCTACGACTCGCCCAATACGCGCTTTGTGAAAGGCGAACTGGAAAAGCTGGGCGAGCTTGATCTTGAGCCCAATTCCTTTGACCTCATCATCTCCAATTGCGTGATCAATCTCTGCACGGACAAGCCGGAAGTCTTCCGGCAGACCCACCGCCTGCTGAAACCCGGCGGCGAGCTCTATTTCTCGGACGTCTATGCCGACCGGCGGATCCCGCAGGAGTTGATTGATGATCCGGTCCTGTATGGCGAATGCCTGTCGGGGGCGCTCTACTGGAACGATTATGAAGCCATCGCGATGGCGGCTGGCTTTGCCGATCCGCGCGTCGTCAACCATCGCCGCCTTGCCATCATAGATCCGAAATTGAAGGCAAAGGTCGAGCCGATCCGCTTTGCCTCGGTCACAGCACGCCTGATGAAGCTCGACGGTCTGGAGACGGCCTGTGAGGATTACGGCCAGGCTGTCATCTACAAGGGCGGCGTCGAAGGCATGGAGCGCGTCTTCATTCTGGATGCTGAGCACGAGATTGAAGCCGGTCGCGTCTTCCCGGTCTGCGGCAACACGCTCGCCATGCTGATGGAGACACGCTTTGCGCCCTTCTTCGAGGTGGTCGGCGACGGCAAGACCCATTTCGGCGTCTTCCCCGGCTGCGCCGCGCCGGACGTATTTGCAGAGACGCAAGACGCCAGCGGCCCCGCGCCGGTGGGCGGCTGCTGCTAGCGCGCCCTACTCTGTCGGGTCGACATTGCCGCGGAGGGATTTGATCTCGCCTCGGCGTTTCTTTGTGGCGATGCGGCGTTTGACGCTGCCATAGGTCGGCTTGGTCTTGATGCGCCGTTTCGGGCGACGGCTGGCACGAAGGATCATCTCGGCAAGCCGCTTGCGCGCAGATTCCCGGTTGCGCGCCTGGCTCCGATGCTCCGAAGCCTCCAGCATCAGTCGGCCATCCTTGGTTATCCGGTTGGCATACAGTTTGGCGAAGCGCGCCTTCACATCAGGTGGCAGAGATGACGCTTCGACGTGCCAGGTCAGCTGTACCGCAGTCGACACCTTGTTGACGTTCTGCCCGCCGGGACCGGAGGAGGCGAT
>NZ_DFME01000115.1:0-311 GCF_002375605.1 Hyphomonas sp. UBA3601
CGCTCTCGCCTTCGGAATGGCAAATGAGAGTTCTCGGCCCTATTATTGAGATGACGCCCTGTTTCCTGGCGGCCGGCGTTCCCAATCAATTTCATAGCGGCTCGATACGATGGGCACTTGTCAGTCACCACGACATGTGGATTGCCGTACCGCTTCATGGCTTTTCTCATGAATTTCAACGCTGAAACCTTATCGCGCGTCTTCGTTACGAAGGACTCCAGAACTTCGCCCTCATGGTCGACTGCGCGCCAAAGATAGCGGGTCTTTCCACGGATCTTCACAAAGACTTCGTCCAGGTGCCACTGCCATTG
>NZ_DFME01000115.1:412-10366 GCF_002375605.1 Hyphomonas sp. UBA3601
TCGTCCAGGTGCCACTGCCATTGCGGCGATTGTCTCAATCTTTCCGAACGACGTCTGCGGATCTTGTGCGCGAAGTAAGTGCCGAAACGGTCCACCCAGTGTCGGACCGTTTCGTGGCAGATGTCGATCCCGCGCTCGTGGAGTAGGTCTTCGACATTCCTCAATGACAGCGGAAATCGGACATACATCATGACCGCAAGCTGGATAATCTCGGGCGACGTCTTGAAGTAGCGGAACGGGTTCTTGGTCATTTTCCAAGGCTAGACGCCCCTGCCATACGCCTCAAGGCCGTTTCCCCTGACAATGCCCCTGGCAGGATCAGTCGGCTTCGCTGCAAATCGACCCTTGATGTCTGCGCTCTGGCCGGGAGTGTCCGCACGCTCACATGACGGCTATTCGGTCAGGTTGAGGCATGGCAGATATCGCGATTGCGGGAGCCAGGCTCATTGGAGAAATTCCCTGTAAATTCCCTGTTATTCGGACAAAATCGACCTGAACGTAACCCCCGAATAGGCGAATGGAGACGGGTGCCTGGATTCGGCCGATCGGAGACTACAATGTATGGATATATGCTCGTTCGTGTCGCCAAGTCGGGCGCAAGTCCCGGAGAACCGGCCACTATTTCGTTGCTGCACGAATTCAGCCAATCTCTGAAGACTGGCTGGCGGAGAGAGAGGGATTCGAACCCTCGGAACCCTTGCGAGTTCACTAGTTTTCGAGACTAGCCTATTCAACCACTCTAGCACCTCTCCGCGGAGCCTGTGGACGGTTGCCTGCACTATATAATATGCGCGCCACATGCAAGCACCTGAAATCGCCTGAAGATGACATTTGACAGCGCGCCCCGATTGGTGTTTACCCGCCGCTTCGAGCGCGGAACCGGCAACGGCTTCGCGCGCAATTCATTTCGCTTACCATTCCGGAAGGACGAGACCCATGTTCGCGGTCATCAAAACAGGCGGCAAGCAGTATAAAGTCGCGGAAGGTGATACGATCACCGTCGAAAAGCTGGATACTGAAGCCGGTAAGGACGTAACCTTTGAAACCGTGCTCATGCTGGGCAATGGCGACGACGTAACTGTTGGCGCTCCCCTGGTTGACGGTGCAAGCGTGTTCGGTGAAGTCGAGGAGCAAACGCGCGGTGACAAAGTCATCATTCGCAAGAAGCGCCAGCGCCAGACCTATCGCCGTACGCAAGGCCACCGCCAGCACCTGACGGTCGTCAAGATCACTGGCATCAGCACCGACGGCAAGAAGCCAGCCAAGAAAGCCGCGCCAAAGAAGGCCGCCGCTCCAAAGGCCGAGACCCCTGCCGCAGAAGCTGCTGCACCCGCAGCCAAGCCGGAAGTCGATTCCCGCGGTCGTATCGCCAATCTCGAAGGCAAGCCGGACAATCTGAAAAAGATTTCAGGCGTCGGCCCGGTTCTCGAGAAAAAGCTCCACGAAGCTGGCATCTACTTCTTCTGGCAGGTCGCTGCCTTGAAAGAAGAGCAGATCACTGAGCTGGAAGAAGAAATGAGCTTCCCAGGCCGCATCACTCGCGATGAGTGGATCAAGCAGGCCGAAGAATTCGCCAAGGACGCATAAGGGCGCTATAAGCCCTTTATAGAGGATCGGAGCAAAGCATGGCTCATAAGAAATCAGGTGGTTCGTCCCGTAACGGCCGCGACTCAAACCCGAAATATCTTGGCGTCAAGAAATTTGGCGGCGAGCACGTCATTCCGGGCAATATCATCGTGCGCCAGCGCGGTACGCAGAAATACCCAGGCAAGGGCGTCGGCATTGGCCGCGACCACACCCTGTTTGCGCTTTCCGAAGGCAAGGTTGAGTTCACGCGCAAGACGGGCGGCCGTCTCTACGTGAATATTGTACCGGTCGCGGAAGCAGCAGAATAAGCGGCTGACAGCGCGGCCGCGGGATACGTGGCCGGATCGCTTCAGACGATCAGTTTCCAAGGGGAGGCAGGCCACTGCCTCCCCTTTATTATGTCCTCCCCTGCCCGCTTGGTCCTCATGGAGGGAGTTACGGCATGAGTACGCAAATCACGACCGACCGGCTGGTCCTGCGCCCGGTGGAGGCCAGCGACGCGGCACGGATCGCCGATCTGGTCAATGATCCGAGAGTTTACCGCATGGTGGCGCGCATTCCCGCGAACCAGACGGTGGCTCAGACGCTTGCCTGGATTGCCGGTCACACTGCAGGGCGTGAAGAGAATACCAAGCACCCCTATGCGATTGTCGAGAACGGGGAATTGGTAGGCGTGACCAGCGCGCATCGCGACAGCACCTGGTTGCCCTTCGAGATCGGATACTGGCTCTCGCCGGACCGCTGGGGCAATGGTCTCATGACAGAGGCCACCGAGGCGCTTGTGGGCTGGCTGAAGCAGCGCGGCGAACGCGGCTTTGTGTCAGGCTACCTGGATGATAATCCGGCCTCGGGCCGCGTTCTGGAAAAACTGGCCTTCATGAAGGCAGATCGGATCAAGGTCTTCTGCCTTGGTCGCGGAGAGATGGTAGGCCACGTCAATATGGCGCGGATCGACTGAAACACGTAAGAGTACAGACATGAAATTTCTCGATCAGGCCAAAGTGTTCATCAAGTCCGGCGGTGGCGGCGCGGGCTGCGTCTCATTTCGCCGTGAGAAATACGTCGAGTATGGCGGTCCGAACGGCGGCGATGGCGGACGCGGCGGCGATGTCTGGGCGGAAGCTGTTGAGGGGCTGAATACGCTGATCGATTACCGCTACCAGCAACATTACAAGGCCAAGCGTGGCGGCCACGGCATGGGCAAGGAGCGCACCGGCGCGGGCGGCGATGACGTCGTGCTGAAACTGCCTGTGGGTACCCAGATATTCGAAGATGATCAGGAAACCCTGATTGCGGACCTCACAGAGGTCGGCCAGCGCGTCCTGCTCGCCGTTGGCGGCAATGGCGGCTGGGGCAATACACGGTTCAAGTCTTCAACCAATCAGGCACCACGCCGCGCCAATCCCGGCGAGGACGGCGAGGAACGCTGGATCTGGCTACGCCTGAAACTGATCGCGGATGCAGGCCTGCTGGGTCTGCCGAATGCCGGCAAATCTACCTTCCTGAGCGTTGTAACCGCCGCGACGCCCAAAATTGCCGACTATCCCTTCACGACGCTGAACCCCGGACTTGGCGTGGTCGATCTGGGGCCTGGCAGCCGGTTCGTGCTGGCGGACATTCCCGGATTGATCGAAGGTGCCGCAGACGGGGCTGGCCTCGGCCATCGCTTCCTTGGCCATGTCGAGCGCTGCAAAGTGCTGCTGCACCTGATCGATTGCACCCAGGATGATGTGGCGGGCGCCTACACGACCATTCGCCACGAGTTGGAAGCCTACAGCCCTGAGCTGGCCCAGAGGCCGGAAGTGGTCGCATTGAACAAGATCGACGCGCTGCCACCTGAACAGGTCGAGGAGCAACTCGCAAAACTGAAGGCCGTCTATGATGGCGAACCGCTGCTGATCTCAGGGGTGACCCGTGTGGGCGTGAAAAAAGCCCTTTCGGAGATCTCTCGCCACCTCGGACTCATAGCTGAGGAAGAGAATGCCGGCGAAGACGCCGACTGGACGCCGCTTTAGTGGTGGTGATGCGGCTCGGTATTGAATCGTCCGCACTTGCCGCACTTCACGATCACGCCGTGCGCATCGTGGTGCGCCACGTTGACCAGCAGCTTGGTCTTGCACGATCCGCAGCGATAAGTCTCATCGCCGCCACCTTCGCGGGCGGGCGAGCCAGCAGTGTGTTCCACCACATCGGCGCCTTCGGCCTGGGCAGGGGTCAGCAGGATCATGTCGAATTGGGGCATTGCAGAAAACCTCGTCTTTTCAACTGTCGTGACGGTCAATCGCCCGGCTTGTCAACGGCTTCATTTTCGCTTCCGGCATTTGCCGCAGCAGTGTATCGCTCCGCCAGATGATTGAAACGCCTTTTGCTTCTGCCAAGCGTATCGTGGTGAAGACCGGCTCTGCCCTTGTCGCAGAGCACGGCCAACCGCGCCATGCCTGGCTGGAGAAACTGGCATTCGATATTGTTTCACTGCGTTCCAGAGGGTTTCAAATCATTCTCGTTTCGTCCGGCGCGGTTGCATTGGGTCGCAAAAGTGTTGGCAATTCTGTTTCAAACCGTCTCGACCAGAAACAGGCCGCCGCCGCGATCGGCCAGCTGCGCTTGATGTCTGCCATCGGCCAAGCCTTCGAGCCGCATGATGTCACCATCGGCCAGGCACTGCTGACGCTTGGCGACACCGAAAATCGCCGGCGCTGGCTGAACGCGCGCGCAACCCTCGAGACCTTGCTGGAATCAGGCGTGGTGCCGGTCATCAATGAGAATGACACGGTGGCGACTGACGAGATTCGCTATGGCGACAATGACCGGCTGGCCGCGCGCGTCGCCCAGATGATGGGCGCGGATGTGCTGGTGCTCCTGTCGGATATCGACGGCCTCTACACGGCGGATCCGCGCACCCACCCGGAGGCAACGCATATTCCCCGCCTCGACCAGCTGACCGCCGAACATGACGCGATGGCGACCGGCGCGAATGCTGATGCCGGTGTCGGCTCTGGCGGCATGGCAACCAAGCTCGCCGCCGCGCGAATTGCGCATGCTGCCGGCTGCTCCACGCTGATCACGCTTGGCAATCGGGACCATCCGTTGCTTGCCATCGAAGACGACGCGCGGGCGACTCTGATTTCCGCCGCCACCACGCCCGCCAATGCCCGCGCAGCGTGGCTGGCAGGACACCTGACACCCGAAGGCTCAATCGAACTGGACGAAGGCGCGGCCAAGGCCCTGCGCGGTGGGGCGAGCCTGCTGGCCGTGGGGATCACCGCCGTCACGGGCACTTTCGAGCGCGGGGCCGCCGTCGCCTTGAACGCGCCCTCCGGCCAGATGGTCGGCAAGGGCGTCACCGCCTACAGTTCGGGCGAGATCGCCCGAGTTATCGGCCGCCATAGCGAAGAGGTCGAGGCGATCCTCGGCTATCGCGGCCGCCCGGCCATCGTCCATCGTGACGACATGGTTCTGCTCCGCTAGCCCCGCCTCGATGCACGACATTCGCGCCGCCACCCTGGACGACATCGCAGCGCTGACAGACCTGGAGCTTGCCTTTCCGGAGGAAGACCGGTTTTCGCGACGCACGTGGCGGCGCTTGCTGAGCGGGAATTCGGCAATCCTCGTATCCGACGGAAAGGATGGCCTGACCGGTGCAGCTGTCCTCCTGTTCCGCCGCAACAGCAAAGCCGCGCGACTCTATTCCCTGTCCGTCGCAGAAGCTGCGCGCGGCACCGGGCTTTCCGACCTTTTCCTTGAAAAATGCGAAAACATTTCAAAGCAGCGAAGCTGCGATACACTCCGGCTCGAAGTGCGCGAAACAAATAGCCGCGCAAAGCGTCTTTACGAACGCCATGGTTATCGCGTAATGGCGCGCGCCGCAGGCTATTATCCCGATGGAGAAGCCGCACTTAGATTAGAGAAGCCGCTGGCCGGCGTCTCGAGAGAGGATCAATGACCGATTGGGTCGTACTCGTAGAATCCGCCAACGACATCTCTCAGGCTGAGACGCCTCACAAGGTGCTGAAGGTATCAGACTATATCACCAAGCCGGCGCTTTTTTCCGGGCGACGGCCCTACATCCTGAATCTCTGCCGGTCCTATGGCTACCAGTCAGAAGGCTATTACGCCTCGCTGCTGGCCGAAGCGCGCGGGCACCGGGTCAGCCCCAGCGTCCAGACCATGGTGGAACTATCGGCCAAGGGACTCTACAGGCACGCCCTGCCCGATCTGGGCGAACGCCTGCGCGAAGCCCGCGCCAAGGGCGCGCCGGAGATCGAGCGTCTTTTCGTTGCCTTTTCCAAGCCGGAAACGCCAGGTTATGAGCGTCTTGCCCGCGAGGTCTCCGACTGGTTCCGCGTGCCGGCGCTTGAAGTCGAACTGGACCCGAAATCTCCGCACGGCATTGGCCGTGTCCGGATGGTGCCGCCTCACAAGCTGAAAGGCGAGCGCCGGGAGTTCTTCCTTGAGGCAATGCAGGCTTACACAAGCGGGCGCATCAGCGAGCCGAAGTCCAAAGCCCCCGCCAAATGGGCGCTGGCCGTGCTGGTCGATCCGCATGAAAAGACCGCGCCGTCGAAGCCCTCCTCCATCAAGCGCCTCGCGGATGTCGCTGCCAAGATGGGCGTTGAGGTTGAGACAATCGAACCATCGGACCTGACCAGTCTTGCCGAGTTTGACGCCCTGTTCATCCGCGCCACGACCCAGATTGATAACTACACCTACAAGTTCGCCCGCCGCGCCGAACAGGAAGGCATGCCCGTCATTGACGACACGCAATCCATGATCCGGTGCACCAACAAGGTCTTCCTGAAGGAGATCTTGGAAAAGGCTGGCTTGCCTATTCCACACACGCTCATTCTCGATGAGAAGTCTGACCTTGCCGCCGTGTTCGAGACCTTGGGCAATCCAGTCGTGTTGAAGACGCCAGACGGTTCCTTCGGTACCAATATGGTCAAGGCGCGCTCTCTCGAGGAACTCCGCGCAGGCGCAAAGCAGATGTTCAAGGACACGGCCCTGATCATTGCTCAGGAATTCATTCCGACGAAGTTCGATTGGCGTATAGGGGTCCTCAATGGCGAACCGCTCTATGCCTGCCAATACCGTATGGCACGCGGCCACTGGCAGATTGTGAAACATGGTCCGGATGGCAAGACGAGCGAGGGAGGCTTCACCACTTTCCCGGTCGAGGATGCACCGCCAGACGTGGTTGACGCCGCCGTACGCGGCGCGCGCCTGATTGGCGATGGCCTCTATGGCGTGGACCTGAAGGAAACCGACCAAGGCGTCGTGATCATCGAGATCAATGACAACCCGTCGATTGACCATGATGTGGAAGGCGCCATCCTGAAGGACGAGCTGTGGCGGCGGATCATTTCCTGGTTTTCCACGCGGCTCGAAGAGCGCATGGGCCGGGTCGCCTGAGACCTAGAAGCGGAACGCGCCGGAGATCAGCGAGTCATACCGGTCCTGCGTGAACGGCACATATTGGCGCCGGTCGGGATGGTACATCCAGATCGGGTCATCGACCATGTCCGGATTGTAGCCCTCTTTCATCAGTTCCACTTTGCGATACTTCATTGTGCCGGTCGTATCAGGCTCGCGCTGGATACGAATAAAAATCGGGATGGCATAGGCGGGCAGGCTTGAAGACAGCTCATAGTGCAGGCTTTCGAAATCGACGTCGCCACTCAACGTAACCGCCGCCATGCCAGCCTTACCTTCCGTCCCCGGAATTTCTACCCCATAGACATTCGCCGTGGCAATCCCGTCAGCGCGGATCATCGCATCGCTCACTTCGCTGGTGGAGACATTCTCTCCCTTCCAGCGGAACGTGTCGCCAACCCGGTCAACGAAGTAGACATAGCCATTTTCGTCCTTGCGCATCAGATCCCCCGTCCGGAACCATTTGTCTCCGGGTTCAAACACGTCCCGGAGAATCTTCTTCTCCGTCGCCTTCGGGTCATGATATCCCGCGAACTCGAATTCGGTATCCGCAATACGCCCCAGCATTTCGCCAGGCTCATTCGTCTCCGCGCGGATCACGAATCCATCCTCGCCGCGAACAACGTCTTCCGTTTCGAGATCAAACTTCACGAACTCGACATGGTCAAACCGCGCCTTGAGCCATTTCGGAATGCGCCCGACCGCGCCCACGGTGCCGTCAATGCTCATCAAATTCACATTGCCATCCGTCGCGGCATAGAATTCCACGAGATGCCGAATGTTGAACCGCTCGCGAAATTCCGTCCAGATTTCCGGGCGCAGGCCGTTTCCGAACCCTGTCTGCAGCCGGTGCGCCCGCTCCTTGGGGTGCGGCGGGCGATTGAGGAGGTAGCGACACAGTTCGCCAATATAGACGATCGAGGTGACGCCTTCATCAACCACATCATCCCAGAAGGCGCTGGCCGAGAATTTCCGGCGCAGCACGATGCTGGCGCCGCTCATCATGGCCTGGCCGACGCCGCAAATGCCGCCCGTCCCGTGATACAGGGGCAGCGTGATGTAAACCCGGTCCCGCGGGCCGGTATAGCAAGGCGCGATAAAGGTGCGCAGCATGATCTGAAGGCGGGAATTCGTGATCCGGGTTGCCTTGGGCATGCCCGTCGTGCCGGACGTGTAGATCAGGAGGCACATGTCCTTGCCGCGCAGCTGCGCGCGCAATTCGCGCGACGGCCGTTCCGACGAGAGATTGGGCATCATGGCCGCGATGTCTTCGCCATGGGCGCCGCCCAGGGTCCAGACCTTCGGGGCATTTTCCATTCCAGCCGTGACAGAACAGACCGCATGGTCCTGATGCGGGCCTGTAATCACATGAGTGGCGTCGGAAATGGCGAGGCAATGTTTCAGGGACTCCCCTTCCAGATGCGTGTTCACCAGGGCGGTGACGACGCCAACCTTGGCGAGGCCGACCCAGATCGCGACATAGTCCGGGCAATTCTCCATGCAGAGCGCAACCCGGTCGCCGGCTTTCAGACCGTGCGCCAGCGCCCAATGGGCAATCCGGTTCGCGGTGGCATCGAATTCGGCATATGTGGTGAGCTTGCCTTCAAACCGAAACGCGATGTTCCCGGCATGCTTGTCGACACTCTCCTCGAAATCGTCCGCAACGAGTTGCCGGGAGTCCGGCGTAACGTCGCCGATCAGCTTGTGCATCCGGATCGCCATGCGTAAAAAATCGAGATCACGCTTCATTTGCGAGAAGGAATCGCGAAACGGGACGGCGGCAGGAAGAGCGGCGGGATTAACCATGATACCTGCCAATACCGGAATATGGTGAACATGTTGTGACCAGAGAAAGGTGGATTGGACAGGAATCGCGCACTTGCACAGTTTGCATCCACGAATGCCTCTGCTAGCTGCTGATCACACGATTTGGAGACCACGCATGACCGACCCTGTTGGAGACCTTCTGTCCCTGCTCGATATCGAGCGCCTGGAGCTGGACCTGTTCCGTGGCCAGAGCCCGGATGAGCGCGCCAGCCAGCGGGTTTTCGGCGGTCAGGTCATCGCTCAGTCGCTGGTGGCGGCCTACCGCACCGTGCCGGAAGACCGGACATGCCACTCGCTCCATGCCTATTTCATCCGTCCCGGCGACCCGAAAGTGCCGATCATCTATCAGGTTGACCATTCCCGTGATGGCGGCAGCTTCACGACGCGGCGCGTGGTGGCGATCCAGCACGGAAAACAGATTTTCAACATGGCGGCGAGCTTCCAGACCGACGAGGAGAGCTGGGAACACCAGCACAAGATGCCGGAAGTGGACGGCCCCGACGGCCTGAAGGATCTTCGCGAACGCCGCCTGGAAATCGCCGACCGCCTGCCCGAGGCCCTACGCGAGGATTTTGCCCGCGAACGCGACATCGAAATCCGCGACGTGGCCCCGCTGGACCTGATCCATCCCGAAATCGCAGACGATCACCACAATATCTGGTTCCGGGTCAGCCGCCCCATCGACGTGCCGCCGGCGCTGCACCATTGCCTGCTGGCCTATGCCTCCGACATGGCCCTGCTCAGCTCCAGCTATCGCCCGCACGGCATTACCTGGCTGAACCACAAGGAATTGATGTCGGCCAGCCTGGATCACGCGATGTGGCTGCATGGACCCATCAAATTCGATGAGTGGCACCTCTACTCCATGGACAGCCCATTTGCCGGCAAAGGACGTGGATTCAATCGCGGAATGATCTTCAATATGGCCGGAGACCTCGTGGCAAGCGTTGCGCAAGAGGGTCTGGTGCGACGCTTGCGCACAAAAGACTGAATTCACAGCCGAAAGGGGCTTGCGCCGTGGCGCGACCCCATTATTACGGGAGTCCGGAGCGTAGCGCAGCCTGGTAGCGCATCTGGTTTGGGACCAGAGGGTCGGAGGTTCGAATCCTC
>NZ_DFME01000066.1:0-272 GCF_002375605.1 Hyphomonas sp. UBA3601
GGCAGCTTCGGCGCCGGCAACTACGGCATGTGCGGGCGCGCCTACGACCCGCGCTTTATGTTCATGTGGCCCAACGCGCGCATCTCGGTGATGGGCGGCGAACAGGCCGCCAGCGTGCTCGCCACCGTCAAGCGCGACGGCATTGAGCGCAAGGGCGGGGAATGGTCTGCCGAGGACGAGGACAGCTTCAAGCAGCCGATCCGCGATCTCTACGAAGCTGAAGGTTCGCCCTATTTCTCCACAGCGCGCCTATGGGATGACGGCATCATCGA
>NZ_DFME01000066.1:505-2067 GCF_002375605.1 Hyphomonas sp. UBA3601
ATGTAGGGGTTCTACGTATAAAATCTGTTGCCGGCCAATGGTAGAAGCTCCCTGTCACATGGCAGGAGGCTGACCCCCATGACCCGCTCTATCTGTATCATCGATGGCCACCCCGATCCCGATCCGGACCATCTGGTCCACGCGCTCTGCGATGCTTATGCCGAGGGCGCCGAGGCGACCGATCACACAGTGTCTCGCATCCGCGTGGCAGATTTCGACATGCCATTCCTCAACTCTGAGAAAGAGTTCGCAATGCCCCCGCCAGAGCCGGTGCTGAGTGAACGCCAGAAGATCGCCAACGCAGACCACCTCGTCATCGCTTTCCCGCTCTGGATGGGCGGTATGCCAGCCAAACTAAAGGCCTTCTTCGAACAGGCGGCCCGGGCAGAATTCTTCCTGAAAACAGGTGAGTCCGATCATGAATGGCCTGAGCGCATGATGAAGGGAAAGTCGGCCCGCATTATCGTGACGATGGGTATGCCCGACCTAGTCTATAGATTCGGCATGGATGCGGGCGCATTGAAAGCGTTGGAGCGCGGCGTGCTTGGCCTGTCCGGTTTCAAACCGATGCACCACACGATCATCGGCGGCGTTGGCGCTCTGACGCCATCAAAAGTCGAATCCTGGTTCGAGTTCATGAAGGAGATCGGCGGGCAGGCCGTCTGATCCGGGTTCATTACATCTTCGTCGTGAACGTCTTTTCACGCATCATTACCACTTGTTTCGAGTATGTTCAGTCCTGTCGCGGTCCCCTGCGACGTATAGAGTAAGAAGGAGTTCGAACATGGTCAGACGTAGCAGCTTTCTGGTAACGGCGGCGATGATGACGGCCCTGATGGGCCATGCGGGCGAGATGCCCGACTTCTCGTTGCTGGATCTGGATGATGATGGCCTGATCAGCGAGGACGAATATGTGAGCTACTCCGACAGCGCGGGCACAGCCAGCGAGTCGGAGGCGAAAGCGAAGTTCACGAAATTCGACCTCAATTCGAATGGAACCGTGTCCGAGGAAGAACTGGCAGATGCCCTTGCTGCCTGGCGGGGACGGTCCGATCAAGGCGCCGTGACGGCGGCTGGCCTGCCGGTTCGGTAGGCTGCCCACCCAGTCGGTGCTGAAGGGGTCCGCCGGTCCAGCGGGCCCCTTTCCATTTGGAACGAATACGATAAACAGCGCCGATGGCGACAGCGCACCGACTGGCAGCAAACAGGTTTGATCTCATCCGGCTGGCGCTCGCTTCGGCCGTGTTTGCCTATCATGCAATCGTTCTGTCCGCGCTCGCGCCGATGAGCGGGTTGGAGCGCGCCTGGGGCCAAATTGCCGAGATCGCCATACAGGGCTTCTTCATTGTATCCGGCGCACTGGTGGCCGGCTCGCTCATGCGGTCGCAAAACCTTGCTGACTATGCTGGCAAGCGGGTCCGTCGACTTTACCCGGCTTATGCTGTCGTCATTCTGATCCCGGCGCTCATCAGCCTGCTGATGGGCGGCAGTATTGGTGGAGTCGCAGAATATGTGGGTGCCAATCTCGTCTTCCTGAACTTCCTGTCGCCGGATTTGCCGGG
>NZ_DFME01000066.1:2357-4281 GCF_002375605.1 Hyphomonas sp. UBA3601
ATCTGGTGCCTGTTTTTCTGGAGGGGGAATCCGCGCTTATCGCGGCGCGCCAGCTGCCGGGTCAGTTGGCCTTTTTCGCCAGTGGCATTGCCTTGTGGCAGGTATGGGGTCGGGCCCAGGCAAAGCCGCTCTGGTTCGGCGTGGTGGGGCTCGCATTGACCTTGCTTTCCTTCGCCCATCCCTGGCTGGAGCCGCTCCGCGCGGCCGGACTGGCGGGCCTGATTGCCTGCCTGGCTTTCCTGCCAGGTCCTGCGCTGAACGCGGCGCGCTTCGGCGATATCAGCTACGGCGTTTACATCACTCATTTTCCGATCCTGCAGGGCCTTGTCATGGTCGGCGCTTTTGCAGCATTCGGCCATGCGGTCGGCTTTACCCTGTCGGCGCTTCTCGTCATCGTGGCCAGCTATGCGCTGTGGCATCTTGTCGAGCGGCGCGCCTTGCGCCCATCCAGCCACTACCGCAAAGTGGCCTCCAACCCTGAACAGGACTGATCCCCATGCGCGATTCCGACTATGATCTCATCACGCTCGAAGCGACGCAGGAAGGCTTGGCGGTTGTCACGCTGAACCGGCCGGATGTGCACAATGCGTTCAATGCCGAGCTGATCGCCGAACTGACCGATGCGTTCCACACCATTGCCGACCAGCGCACCATTCGCATGATGATCCTGCGCGGCGCGGGCAAGAGTTTTTCGGCGGGCGCAGACCTCAATTGGATGAAGCTCGCGGCGATGCATACGCGCGAAGACAATGAGCGCGACGCAATGAACCTCGCCGAAATGCTGCGCACGCTCTACGACATGCCCCAGATGACGCTTGCCCTGGTGCAGGGCGCCGCCATGGGTGGCGGGGCCGGCCTCGTGGCCGCCTGTGACGTCGCTGTGGCGATGAAGGGCACGAAGTTCCGCTTCTCTGAAGTGCGCCTCGGCCTGACCCCGGCGACGATCAGCCCCTATGTGATCGAAGCCATCGGCGCGCGCTGGGCGAAGGCCTTGTTCACCACTGCCGAAACGTTTGATGCCGAATATGCTGAGAAGCTGGGCCTCGTTCAATATGTCGTGGAAAACCAGGCCGAGATGACGGCAATGGAAGAACACCTTGCCGATCTTGTCTTCGCCGCTGCGCCCGGTGCTGTGGCCGAGAGCAAGGCACTGGTGCGCGATGTCTCCGGCGTATTCATCGACAAGGATCTCAGCCAAGAGACATCAAAGCGCATAGCAGCGCGTCGGGTCTCCGATGAGGGCAAGGAAGGCATTGAAGCCTTCCTCGACAAGCGCCCGCCTAGTTGGGGTCGGTAACCAGTACACTGTCTTTGGAGTCCACCGGCAGGCCGAAGTCGGCCAGCAGATTAAGTGTCGCGCTGATCGGGTTTATCCCCGTGAGCGCTTCGATCTGATGCTGGAAGAAATATGCCACGATGCCAAACAGGATGATGTAGATCACGAACTGCATCAGCGACTTCAGCAGGAAGGCACCCGCGCTGCCCGCGACGAAGCCGATGGCGCCGAGGATCAGCGCGCCGGCCACGGGGCTGAGATTGCTGACATCTGCAGCCTGCGTGTAACCAATATAGCCGCCAACGCCGGCGCCGATGACTCCCGCGACACTGCTGATCCGGATTCCTGAAGCATAGGCCATAAGACACTCCCGTGGTTTCTTGGCATTAACCCTTACGACAGCTGGCAGGGGTGTCAAAGGTGGAATTTGGACTGGCAAAGGCCCTTGCCTCGCCCGGTGCGTGCCCCGATTGCGCCGTGTTTCCTGCAGATAGAGGAGGGCATGGAGATACCGGTCCCCGCCCAGACCCGCGCGCAACAACGCCTGCATGCCGCGCGCGCCGCGCTGCATGCGCGCTGCGTGAACGGCCCGGTCAGCCAGACCGTGTTCGAATTTGTGGCCTTCGGCATCAAGCAGGGCTGGGCGTG
>NZ_DFME01000048.1:0-4030 GCF_002375605.1 Hyphomonas sp. UBA3601
CATCTGATCCTGCCCAATGCCAAGATCATCGATGCGCGGCGCGACCCGATGGATTGTTGTTGGTCGGGCTTCAAGCAACTCTTCGCGGAAGGTCAGGAGTTCACCTACAGCCTCGATGATATTGGAAACTACTATCGCGGCTATGTCGATCTGATGGCGCATTGGGACAGTGTTCTCCCGGAAGGGCGAGTCCTGCGCGTTCAGCACGAGGATGTCCTGGAAGACCTGGAAGGCCAGGTTCGGCGGATTCTCGATTATTGTGGTTTGCCGTTTGATCAGGCCTGTGTGGATTTTCACAAGACTGATCGGGCCGTGCGCACGGCCAGCTCCGAGCAGGTTCGTCGTCCGATCAACAAAAGCGGGGTTGAGCAGTGGCGCCCTTATGAGGCACACCTTGATCCACTGAAAGCCGCGCTGGGACCCGACCTCGCGCCCCAATAGGAGTCGTCAGGTGAGCACACGGTCCGATGATGCCTTGATCGCGCTGCGTAAAATACAGCGCATGACAGAACTGGCGTCCAAGCGGCTGGCTCAGACGGCGGGCCTTACTCCGTCGCAAATGACGGTCTTGCGCATGCTCGATGAGCAGGGCGAGATCTCCGCAGGCCGGGTGGCAGAGGCCACTCAGCTGAAACACGCCACCATCACCAGCCTCGTCGATAAACTGGAGGCACGCGGCTTGATCGCGCGGCGCCGGTGTGACACCGACCGTCGGCGTGTTTGGCTGAACCTACTGCCTGCGGGTAAAGAGGCTCTGTCGGTTGCGCCCGACCCGCTGCACGAAACATTCGCTGCCGGATTCGACAAACTCCCTGATTGGCAACAATCCATGCTGGTAGCGGCTCTTGAGCGCGCGGCTGGCCTGCTTGATGCCGAAGAGCTCGACGCTGCGCCCTTTTTGGACGTCGGAGAACTGGGATAAGCGTCACACGCAAGTTTGCGATTGCAAATCATTTTCACCAATGCTAGGTCGCGCTCTTACCCGTGTCGGACAGATGACGTGAATGAGGGCACCCTATGATTGCGACGAATCGGATCGTACTTTCCATTTCCGTACTGGCAGGCGTATTGCTTGCTGCGTGTACGACGCTGCCGGCGCGGTCTGATGTTTCCAATGTGATATCGCGTCCTGCGGCGACCGATTTGAGGGATCCTCAGTTCCAGGCAGATCGTGAAGCTATCCTGGCGATGGCGGGAAACTACAAGGTGAAGTTCGACTTCAACGAAACCGTCGCCTTCGACGATGACTATTTTCTGAAGCCTCGCAAAGTGTCTGGTGGGGATGAGGTGGTCCTCGTTGTCGAGGATCGCGGAAACTTCATCAGCCTACAGCATATTCTGGTCGTAGGCGGCGAGCACAAGATGGCGATCAAGCACTGGCGTCAGGACTGGCAGTATGAGCCTGAGCGTGTGCTGATATTCATTGGCGGAAATGCCTGGGTGTGGCGTGACGTGCCAGCATCCGAGCGAGCCGGTACTTGGTCTCAGACGGTCTACCAGGTCGATGATGCGCCGCGATACGGGGCTGTTGCGACATGGTCGCACGAGAATGGGATTGCCACATGGCAGCCGCCACATGAATGGCGCCCGCTACCGCGGCGCGACATGACCACGCGCGATGATTACCACGCCATCCATGCGATGAACCGGCACGTCGTTACGTCTTGGGGCTGGGTGCATGAGCAGGACAATGGAAAGCTCGTCCTGAGCGGTAGTCAGCCACACATGCTGGCGCGTGAGACTGGCCTGAACACATATCGCCGAGACAGCGATTTCGAGACCGAGATTGCAACAGATTACTGGAGCGGTACCGCAGGCTTCTGGGCTGGCGTTCGCGGCGAATGGGACAGGATTGCCAGTCAGAACGAAGCATTTGCCGTCACGATCAAGGGCGAGACCGAAGCGCTCTACATGCCTCTGCTGACCCTCGCCGGTGAAGTGGCAGACGGCAGCAAGGGAAACGAAGAGGCGGTGCTGGAGGCCAGACAGTTGATCGAAAATTTCACGACCAGCGACATTGGCGCATTGGCTGACCGATTGCGTCCCACTGACATGGATATAGCCGAAACAGACTGAGCTCGGCTATGGTTGGAATGCCCCTATCAGATTTTCTTCTGATTGACTCGTTCGGACAGTTTGGCGGGGCTTTCCTTGCGTTCTGAATAGCGGTCAACAAGATGGTCTGCACGGTCCCGGGTCAGGAGCGTGAACTTCACGAGTTCTTCCATCACATCGACAATTCGGTCGTAATATGGCGAGTGGGTCATGCGGCCGCGTTCGTCGAATTCCAGGAATGCTTTGGCGACAGACGATTGGTTTGGAATGGTGATGAGCCGCATCCAGCGTCCCAGAATGCGTAGCTGATTGACGGCGTTGAAACTCTGCGACCCGCCACAGACCTGCATGACGGCCAGTGTCTTTCCCTGGGTAGGACGGACACCGCCGAGAGAGAGGGGAATCCAGTCGATCTGGGTTTTCATGACTCCCGACATTGCACCGTGCCGCTCCGGTGAACACCAGACCATTCCTTCCGACCATACGACGAGGTCTCGCAATTCCTGTACTTTTGGGTGGGAGTCCTCCGCCCCATCGGCGAGCGGGAGACCATCGGGATCGAACATGCGCGTCTCGCAGCCGAGCTTTTCCAGAATGCGAGCGGCTTCCTCATTTGCCAGGCGGGAATAGCTCCGCTCCCGTAAAGAACCATGCAGAAGCAGGATACGTGGCTTGTGTGTGCTGAGCGCAGGAGTCAGGAGGGCGTCTGGGTCGGTCTCGCGAAAACTGTCTTCGTGAAGGGCAGGAAGGTCATTCGTGGAGGTCATCTGTGTGTTGGTCTTTCTCGGGCAGATCAGTTGATTGCATGCAGTCATGCAAACCTGTTCGCGTTCAGAATTGAGGCTTTGCGTGAGAGCTCTCTCAAGTTTCCGGGAACGCATTGCGGGTGCGATTGGCGAAGGCTACCAGCGACAGCATGACCGGCACCTCGACCAGCACGCCGACAACTGTGGCGAGCGCCGCTCCGGAATTCAGCCCGAACAGGCTGATCGCCACCGCGACGGCCAGTTCGAAGAAGTTGGACGTGCCGATCATGGCGCAGGGCGCGGCGACCTTATGTGGCACTTTCCATGCCCAGGCGGCCGCGTAGGCGAGTGCAAAGATACCATACGACTGAATGAGAATTGGTACGGCAATGAGCGCAATGATGATCGGCTTCGCCAGGATCGTTTCGCTCTGGAATCCGAACAGGAGTGTAACGGTAGCCAGAAGGCCGATCACCGACAGGGGTTTGATACGGCGCGTAAAGGCGGTCACCGATTCCTCACCCCCGCGCTTCTTAAGGGCATTACGAGCCAGAATGCCCGCCATCAGGGGAACGACCACATAGAGCGCAACCGACAGGAGCAGCGTCTCCCACGGCACGGCGATATCCGTGACTCCCAGCAAGAAAGCGACAATCGGTGCGAAGGCAAACACCATGACCGCATCATTCACACTGACCTGAACCAGTGTGTAATTCGGGTCGCCACGTGTCAGATGTGACCAGACAAATACCATCGCCGTGCAGGGGGCAGCGCCCAAAAGGATGAGGCCGGCAATATAGCCTTCCGCGTCTCCGGGGGGGATGAACGGCGCGAAGACATGGCGGAAAAAAAGAACGCCGAGGGCCGCCATCGTGAAGGGCTTGATAAGCCAGTTCACAACCAGTGTGATGATCAGCCCCTTCGGTTTCTCACCGACGCGGCGCATGGCGGAAAAATCCACGCCGATCATCATGGGCCAGACCATGGCCCAGATGAGCAGGGCGACAGCGAAATTCACATTTGCATATCCGAAACGGGCAAGTGCTTCGAACGCGCCAGGCACGATCTGCCCCAGGCCAATCCCAATCGCAATGGCGAGTGATACCCAGATAGAGAGGTATCTTTCGAATAGTCCCATGAGTATGCCCCGCATCTTACTCTGTCGGCGTTCCGATCCGGGCTAGTTAGTGCCGCATACATTATTATTCAATAATTCATCGAATATCGTT
>NZ_DFME01000037.1:0-350 GCF_002375605.1 Hyphomonas sp. UBA3601
GCCCGGCCCTCTCCCAACGTCCGGCTTGCGCGGCGCCCACCCGGCTGCTCAATTGGCGCGCATGGAAACACTCATCCCCATCGCGCAACAGATCGCAAACACGCTCAAGGCCCGCGGCGAGACCGTGGCCATTTCGGAATCCTCGGCTGGCGGCCTCATCTCGGCGGCGCTACTCGCCGTGCCCGGCGCCTCGACCTATTATCGCGGGGGNNTTCAAGCATCTGCTCGGCCTGACACGGGAAGATATTGGCGACATGCGCTCCTCGACCGAGCCCTATGCCCGTCTGCTGGCCAACACCATTCGCGGCAAGCTCGCCGCCGATTGGGGGCTCTGCGAAACCGGCGCCTCC
>NZ_DFME01000037.1:442-2320 GCF_002375605.1 Hyphomonas sp. UBA3601
CTATGGCGACGCCCCGGGCCACACCTGCATCGCCGTAGTCGGCCCGAACCGGTTCGAGATCTCCACCACTTTGGAGACCGGCCTCAGCGACCGCCCGGAAAACATGCGCCTCTTTGCAAAAGAGACGCTCGAAGTCTTCCTGGCGGCGCTGGGCTGATACCTAGCCCAGCTTGCAGACGCAGAGCTTGTTGCCGTCGGGGTCCCGGAAATAGGCACCGTAGAAGTTTGGCAGGCGTTGGCCCGGCTCGCCTTCACAGGTGCCGCCCATTTCTAGCGCTTTCTTGTAGGCGCGGTCGACGGTCTCATTATCCTTGCAGCCAAGCGCCGGCATGACGCCATTGCCAGCAGAGGCGGCTTCGCCATCATAAGGACCGCCAATCGCGATCATCGGCTGGCCGGGGCCGGTGCCATAGAATTGCAGCCGGTCATTGGCGAAGACGCGTTGCCCGCCCAGCTCCCCCATGACCGCGTCATAGAATTCGACGGCCTTGTCCTTGTCGTTTGATCCCAGTGTTACATAAGCCAGCATGACGATCCTCCCTGGATACTTTTCTTCGGCTGGCCGAAACGCAATCACGGCGCGGCAATCCGCGCAAGAGGTGACGCTACGGGTATGCTTGACGTTTACGTCAGCGTTTGGTCTGACACGAGGCAGAACAGTCAAGGAATGAGGAATAGTCCCATGTCAGATATCCGTTTCGACGATCGCGTCGCCATTGTCACCGGAGCCGGTGGCGGTCTCGGCCGTTGCCACGCGCTGGAACTCGCCCGCCGCGGCGCGAAAGTTGTCATCAACGACCTCGGCGGCACGCTGGACGGCACCGGCGGAAATTCCGAAGCGGCCGAAGCCGTTGTGAAGGAAATCGAGGCCATGGGCGGCGAAGCCATTGCGAACGGATCGTCCGTTTCCGACGAGGCTGGCGTCAAGAAGATGATCGATGACACGATGGCCAAGTGGGGCCGCATCGACATCATCATCGCGAATGCCGGAATCCTGCGCGACAAATCTTTCTCCAAGATGACCCAGGCCGACATCGATCTCGTAATTGACGTCCATCTGCGCGGCAGCTTCATGCCGGTCCACGCAGCCTGGAACATCATGAAAGAGCAGAATTTCGGCCGCATCGTCGTGACCACATCCTCGACCGGCCTCTACGGCAATTTCGGCCAGGCCAACTATGGCGCTGCCAAGCTCGGCGTGGTGGGCATGATGAACACGCTGAAAATTGAAGGCGCGAAAAACAACATTAAAATCAACGCGGTCTGCCCGATTGCTGCAACTCGCATGACCGAAGGCCTGATGCCCGACGAAGTGCTCGCCCAGCTCAAGCCGGAATATGTCACGCCCGGCGTGATGAACCTCGTCAAGGATGAAGCCCCGACCGGCATGATCCTGTCAGCCGGTGCCGGTGCGTTCTCGATGGCGCGCATCGTTGAGACCGAAGGTGTGTTCGTTGGCCAGGGTGAAGGTCTGTCGGCTGAAGCCGTTGCGGCGAAATGGGACCAGATCACCGATGTCTCGACCACGAAGCCTGCCTTCCAGTCTGGCGGCGAGCACGGCCAGAACATCTTTGCGGCTGTCGCAGCCGGCATGAAAGGCTAGGCTCCGGCTTGCCAAATCTGCGATTGGGGCGCAGGTACTTCCTGTAAACAGGGAGATCATCATGCGCCTCATCGCTCTTGTTTTGTCTATCACGCTCCTCACCGGCTGTGCCTGGTTCGAGAAGCCCCCGGAAGACACTATACTTGTTGAGGTTGAGCCAATTCCCTCGCCTCCCCCAACGCAACTGCCGCCTGGCCCACCAATCGCAGGTGTTGGTGAAACCTGCGGAGGCATTGCCGCCATCCAGTGTAGAGATGGCTTGTTCTGCAAAATGG
>NZ_DFME01000037.1:2400-7116 GCF_002375605.1 Hyphomonas sp. UBA3601
ATGACGGGGCCTGCCGCAACATCGCAGATGCGGCCGGCGTCTGCACCGAAGTCCGCTCGATGTGCACGCGCGAATATCGCCCGGTCTGCGGCTGTGACGGGAAGACCTATGGCAACAAGTGCGAAGCCCACGCCGCGATGACAAGCATCGCCAGCGAAGGCCCCTGCATGCTGGAAACGTCTGAGGAGTAATACCTCAGACTATTCCTGCATCGCCTTGAGATACATGGAATTTACCGGCTTCGAGAAGACGCGCTCGACCATCGGGATGAAGAATTCCAGCGGCTCGCTCTCATAGTCCGGATCGAACGCGGCTTGGTCGTAGAGATGGCAGAACTGCGCGCAATATTCGTAATGCGGACTGTCCTTGAAATGCTCCCGCAGATTCCGGTCCAGCCCGATATGGTGGAAGAAGTAATAGCCCTGGAACGCGCCATGATTGGCCACCATCCAGAGATTGGCCTCTGACACGAACGGCTTCAGGATCGCGGCGGCCACATCCGGATGATTGTAGCTGCCCAGCGTGTCGCCAATATCGTGAAGCAGCGCGCAGACCACATATTCCTCGTCGCGGCCGTCGCGATGCGCGCGGGTCGCGGTCTGGATGGAATGTTCCAACCGGTCGATCGGGAAGCCACCATAATCGCCATCGAGCAGGCGCAGATGGTCGATCACGCGCTTGGCGAGCCCCTTGTTGAAGCTCTTGGAATGCTCAACGATGATATCCCAATCATCCTTGGTGCCTTCCAGCATTTCGCGAAACTTCGCGCGTTCGCCCATGTCGTGTCCGTCGGCCATGCTTTCCTCCTGATATTTTCAGGCAGAATACACCGATGACGCCCGCGTCACAAATGGAAACGCCCCCGAAGCCATAAGCTTCGAGGACGCCTCTATGCGATGCTGGCCTGCACTCAGTCCCAGAGAGAGCCAAGTGCCAAACGCTGGCGCCAGGTAGTGCGCGGTGGCACATGCGCAGGCCCGCAATCCGGACAGACATGATCGTGCAACCGCTGGGACAAGGCCCAGGCGGATTCCCCGGTCCTGACACCAACCGCGGTGAGCACATCGATCAGCTGACGCAAATGCGCGTCACTCAGATCGTCATTGCCCTTCAGCAACGCCTCGGCCAGTCTCCAGCCGGCCACATCCTGGCGCAAGGCCAGAGCCACCGGCGGGCTGGACGATTTGCGAACCGCGTAAACCGCCATCCGGCCCATGGCGAGGTCGGCGGCAAAGTCTCGCAAGCAATTGCGGAACTCCAACGCCATCTCGTTCAGCGCCTTTCGGGTCCGGACCGGTTCGAACCAGTCCGGCAGGGCGGGTGGAGCCAGCACCCGTCCAAACTCGACCGGCTGCAGAGCTTCGGCCGCCATGTCGAACAGGGCCAACGCGCTGTTTGCACGCTCCCAACGCTGGACCAGACGAGACGCTCCGTTCGCCCCGTGGATTAGCCGTGCGAGCTGGTAGGCTACGGCCAGGTCTTCCACAGCTTGAGGCGTTTCGGGCAAGTTCGCCACGATACCCGGAACCCGCAAGGCTTCCGGCACCGCCACGATCACGCCCAGACGATCTGCTCGAATCTGCGGCATGTGCCGCAAGACTTTCACCGCTTCAGGATCTGCAAACAGGCTGAGGAAGTTGGCATAGTCACCCACCTCCCACAATTGTTCACCCATCCGGCCGAGTGCCTTCATCAGGCCGCCCGGCGCATCGCCGCTCATCAGGATACGCGCAAGCTCGGCGTCGCGGGCGCGTTCCACCACTCGCACGATATCCATGCCATCATCGCTGGTGCTGCTCCAACGCCGCTCCAGCAGAATTGCCGCCGCATGGCGCCGTGCCGACGGCAGGGTCAGGAACCCGGCATGCGGCACAGGCCAGAAACGAGCAATCCGCTCTGCGTGGGGGCCGGCAATATAGCCCAACAATGGCGTCGCTGCCGACGGCTTGCCAAACAGCAAGACACCAGCACGGGTCATGGGCGCGCCCATGATCCACCTCCTTTCACATCTTCCGACAACTGAACTCTTCAGAAACGGACTATCGAAATTCAATCTGTGATTATATCAGGAGGCGACCGGCCAATGCGCGGGAGCCGCTGATAGCGCTCCCCGCATCTGCAAGGAGCTGTTTGTCGTGTTACAACTCAGCTTCATCTTGTTTCTTTCGGTTGGTCTGCCAAGCCTTCCGTAAACGCACGAACGGCCTGACAGGAATTGGGCGTATAATCCAAAGCGCGACAATGTGTCAACCTTTGACGCAAACGATTTGTTTCAACGTGTGAACCACCTCCACCAGATCAGTCTGCGCCGCCATGACTGCGTCGATGTCCTTGTAGGCCATTGGCGTTTCGTCAATCACGCTGGAATCTTTCCGGCATTCGACGCCATCCGTTGCCGCCCGGTGGTCCTCGACCGAGAACCGCCGCTTGGCTTCAGTCCGGCTCATGGCACGGCCTGCCCCGTGCGAGCACGAGCAGAAGGAGTCGACATTGCCCTTTCCGCGAACAATGAAGGATTTCGCCCCCATTGAACCGGGAATGATCCCCAGTTCGTCCTTCCCGGCACGGACGGCCCCCTTGCGGGTCACCCAGATGTCCGCCCCGAAATGGTGTTCCCGCTCCACATAATTGTGGTGGCAGTTCACCGCCTCCTTCTCCAGCGAGAAGGCCGGAAAATGCTCACGCAAGGCAAACAGGACACGGTCCATCATCACCTCGCGGTTCAGGCGAGCATAGTCCTGCGCCCAGCTGACCGCATAGGTATAGTCGTCGAACAGGTCTTCTCCTTCAACAAAGAAGGCGAGATCCTTGTCCGGGACATGATAGCCCAGCACGCGCCGCTCCAGTGCCTCACGCGCCTCCCGGATAAAGTAGGTGCCAAGAATGTTCCCGGTCCCGCGCGATCCCGAGTGCAGCATGACCCAAACACGGTCCACTTCATCGAGACACAGTTCGATGAAATGGTTCCCGCCGCCAAGCGTCCCCAGCTGTTTGGCAAAGGCCGTCCGCTGGATGCGCTTGTGCTTCTTCAGGATCACGTCGAGCCGCTCCGCCATGCCGGAGGCCCGAAGCGCCGTGGCTGCACGCGCCGGAGTTTCCTTGTGGCTGCCACCGCGCCCATTTCCCACAGGCACCTTGCGTTCGATCTCACTACGGATGGCCGACAAGCTATCAGGCAAGTCATTTGCCGTCAGGCTCGTCCGGATGGCCATCATCCCACAGCCAAGATCGACTCCGACCGCCGCCGGGATGATCGCCCCCTTGGTGGGAATGACCGAGCCGACCGTTGCGCCGCGCCCGAAGTGGACATCGGGCATCACGGCAAGGTGGCTGTGAATGAACGGCAAACCTGCAACATTCTCAAGCTGTGTACGGGCTTGTGGCTCTACAGGCACACCCTTTACCCAGGCCTTGATACGTCCGCCGGCGCGGGTTTCGATCACTTCAAATTCACTCATTGGTCTCAGCTTCGTTTCACGAAGCTCCTCCTGACAAGCCCTCCACGCGTCTCCATCGGGTTCGAAAGACAAAAAAACCCTCCGGGCGAAAACGCGCGGAGGGCGGCATAAGACCGAAAAACGGTCCCCGGGCTGATGATCAGCCCTATCCAGCAACCTCCATGCGGCAGCATGCGCAACCCAGTTGTAGGGTGCGTTCATATGCCTGGAAATTTGAGTTTGGCCGTTTCATGGGTCCGTCCTCGGGCTGGAATGAGCGCGCCTTATGATCGTGAGAATACGAGGCGTCAACCAAAAACTGGAAAAGCCCCGAACGAAGATCATCCGAAGCCTGTCTAATTTTTCCGAATCCGCCTTGTGCGACAAGGCTCTATACACTTTGGCGGACAACCGGAAAAAATCTCGCCGCGTGGTCTATTCCGTTGCCGATGATGCCGATACCGCCAATGATCATGCCTTGCTGAAACAGGTATGTCATGAAGTCCGGCGATCGTGAAAACCTTATCCGGCGCAATCTGCGCCTGAATATCCGAGGTCATCAATTCGCCTCTCAGGGGTGTCTGGAACTCCCCGCTCGATTAACAGGCCTTGATGACGCTTTCTTTGGCCCCGCCAGGGCATTCCGACAAAACATGAAACATGCGCTTTTTCGCGACTATTGCAGCTGATCCTGACGGGATTTTACGTATTTCGTGCTAGTCTTAGAGGTTCAAGTAATGAATTGGAAAAGCAGAAGCGCTATCCTTGCAATCAAATTACTTTTTCTTGGCGGTCTTTTCGCCAGCGTAGCGTGAACACCAGAACGGGACCCTGTTGGAATGCAATCGACCTCGGTAGTCATTCCGACCTGCAACAGAGCGTCTCTTCTTGCGGATTCCCTGAAGTCCGTTTTTGCCCAGACCGTACAGCCGGATGAAGTCATCCTGATAGATGATGGATCGACCGACAACACGCCGGACGTCGCAGCGCGCTACCCGCAGGTGCGCTATGTGCGCACTGAAAACCAGGGCAAGTCCGCGGCCATCAATCTGGCCATGACGCTGATGACCGGCACCCGGCTCTGGGTTGTTGACGATGACGACATCGCCTGCCCGGACGCCCTCCAAAAACTGGGGGCTGCGCTCGACGCCAACCCGTCCGCTGGCTTCAGCTATGGACGCCATGACCGGTTCACCGACCCCGCAAATGGCGGCGAGCGAGTCTGGCAGGACACCGGCTACTGGCGGGAGTGTCACCCACGTGACTTCCTGATCGCCAC
>NZ_DFME01000037.1:7180-23640 GCF_002375605.1 Hyphomonas sp. UBA3601
ATTGGCGGGAGTGTCACCCGCGTGACTTCCTGATCGCCACGATGGAAGACATGTTCACACACCAGTCTGGCATGCTGTTCCAAAAGACGCTGCTGGATGCGACTGGCCCGTTCGATACCGGGCTCAAGCGCTCGGTCGATTATGACTATATTCTCCGCGCAGCGCGGATCAGCACCAGCGTCGCCTGCCCCGCCATCGTCTTCCACCAGCGCCAGCATGATGGGGATCGCGGCTCAGGCGCGAACAGATTTCCAGCCTCGGAACTCGTGCGTCGCTGGATCCAGCATGACCAGATCATCTTCAAGCGCATCTACGAGACCTGGGCGCTCGACGAATTCCTGCCGCGGGGCGAGAGTGTTGTCGGCACCCCCAGTAAGCGTCAGGCGCTGATTCAACGAGGCGCCATCATGGCACGCAAGAAATTGTGGGATCATGCCATGCGGGACTTCGCGAATGCGGCGCTCCTGATGGATATCGATCTGACTCCGGCAGAACGTGCAATCGCCCGGCGAGGGAGCCAGTCGAAATATGGTATCCAGGAATTGCTGGACGATCATGTGATTGGTCAGGGCTTGCGGGATGTCGCTGGCCTGTCCCGTAACGGCGCTGAACTCATTGGCGAACTCGCGACCGGTTTTCGGTGGCGTATCCGGGATGAGTTGACAAGCGGCCACCCCCGCAAGGCCTCGCGACTGCTCCAGCTCTATATCACGCTGACCTCGTCAGCCTTTCATAATTCCCGGCCAACTGATTCCCCCTGGTATCCGGACGACCTTCTGACAGAGCCACATAAATCGCCCGGCAAGTAGGCGTGGAACCGGGTCAGTGATCCCACGAATCCATCTCAGAGCACTTCTTCATAGAGCGCCAGCGCATCGTCATACGTGACAAGACGGGGGTTGTTCTTCATCAGGCGCTCATTCTTGACCGCATCCTCAGCCATTTTTGGCAAGTCATTGTGATTGACGCCAACCTCGGTCAGCTTCAGGGGCGTGCCGCTTTTCGCGCACAGCTCCACCATATGGTCGATAAAGGCACTCGCGTCCTGGGCCACGCCAACGACGGGACCGAGATCCGCATAGTCCTTGGCGGCGACGACCGCATTGAACCGCAAGACCGGCGAGAGCATCAGCGCATTCGACACACCATGCGGAACATGGAACAGCGCGCCCAGCGGATAGGCCATCGCATGAACGGCCGCGACCGGCGCATTGCTGAAGGCCTGCCCGGCGAGCGTTGCTCCGATGCACATGGCCTCGCGCGCTTCGATATCATCCGGGTGCTCACATGCGCGCAACAGATTCCCGGCCAGCAGGCGCAGGCCTTCCTTGGCCAGTGCACCCGAGACCGGATTGCGCAACAGCTTTGACGTATAGGATTCGATGGCATGAACCATCGCATCGATCCCGGTTGCCGCCGTCACACCGCGCGGCGCGGTCAGCGTCAGCATCGGATCGACAATGGCGAGATCAGCAAACAACTGGTCTGACACGACTCCGATCTTCTTCATGTCATCTGACGTGACGATGGAGATCGCGGTGACCTCTGACCCGGTCCCTGCTGTCGTTGGTAACAGCACCAGCGGTGGGCGCGAGCCTTTCACATTGCCGACGCCGTAGACGTCTTCCAGCGATTGCCCGGAATCCATCAGCACAGCAATCAGCTTTGCGGTATCCAGTGACGAGCCTCCGCCCAGCCCGATCACGCCATCGGCGCCATGTTCGCGAGCCGCAGCGACCGCATCGCGGATCGTGGCAGCGGGAGGGTCGGCAACGACCTTGTCATAGACAAACACTTCAAGACCCGCATCGCGCAGGCTTTCCAGCGCGCCCTCCACCAGGCCGGCTGCGATAACGCCCTGGTCCGTCACGAAGACCGGGCGTTTCATGCGATCACTGACCAGCTTGCCGAGTTGGGCAGCACTGCCCCGTTCGAACAGGATGTGCGGCGGTGTCTTGAAGCTGAATCCCATCGGTATTTCTCCCATTTTCACTACAGGCTTACGCCTATCGGGCCTGAACAGTAAATGTTGCAGATTGCCCGAAAAACGCTCGGTCTGTCATGTCGTACACACGGAAACCCTTTGCCCAAATGCAAGAAACCCCGGACCAGCGGTCCGGGGCTCCTGAAACAATTCGAATACAGCGAGGAAAGACTAGCCTTCCATCGACTCCATTTCGGCTTCGTGACGTGCACGATCCGCAGCACCCTTGGCGCTCTCGTCACGGTCGACCAGTTCCAGAACGGCAACAGGTGCGTTGTCGCCATGGCGGAAGCCAGCTTTCAGAACGCGGGTATAGCCGCCATTACGGTCCTTGTAGCGCTCGCCCATCACGTCGAACAGCTTGCGGACAGCCGCTTCGTCACGGACCTTCGAAAGGGCCTGACGGCGTGCGTTCAGGTCGCCCTTCTTGGCGAGGGTCACCAGCTTGTCCATGAGCGGAGCCATTTCCTTCGCCTTCGGAAGGGTGGTCACGATCTGCTCATGCTCGATGAGGCTGGCAGCCATGTTCGCGAACATCGCCTTGCGGTGCGATGTCGTCTTGTTCAGTTTACGGTATCCAAGGCGATGGCGCATTGTCGTGTTCCTTAAGGAGGTGGTCAGGCCCCCGATTACTCAGTGGGCTAGAGGTGGTCGTCGTATTTCTTGGCGAGGCCTTCAATGTCTTCCGGCGGCCAATCCGGCACTTCCATGCCGAGGTGCAGGCCAAGACCGGCGAGGACTTCCTTGATCTCGTTCAGGGATTTGCGGCCGAAGTTCGGCGTGCGCAGCATCTCTGCTTCGGACTTCTGGATGAGGTCACCAATGTAAACAATGTTGTCGTTCTTCAGGCAGTTTGCCGAGCGAACGGACAGTTCAAGCTCGTCGACTTTCTTGAGCAGAACAGGGTTGAAGCCGAGATCGGTTTCTTCTGTCTGTGCGCCCGTTTCCACGGTCGGTTCTTCGAAGTTGATGAACAGTTGCAGCTGATCCTGCAGGATACGCGCGGCATAGGCCACGGAATCTTCCGGCGTGACAGACCCGTCTGTCTCGATGTCGAGGGTCAGTTTGTCATAGTCGAGAACAGTACCCTCACGGGTGTCTTCGACCTGATAGCCAACGCGGCGGACCGGGCTGTAAATCGCGTCAATCGGAATATAACCGATTGGGGCATCTTCCGGACGGTGCGCCTCGGCCGGGACATAGCCCTTGCCGGTCGCAACGGTGAATTCCATGCGCACTTCAGCGCCATCATCCAGAGTACAGATCACGAGATCCGGGTTCAGGATCTTGGTGTCACCGGAGGTTTCGATCTGGCCGGCTTTGACTTCGCCCGGACCTTTCGCCTTCAGCACCATGCGCTTTGGCGTGTCGCTCTCCATGAAGATCGCAACCTGCTTCAGGTTCAGCACGATCGTCGTGACGTCTTCGCGAACACCCTGGATCGCAGAGAATTCGTGAACGACATTGTCGATCTGAACGCCGATGATCGCAGCACCTTGCAGGGACGACAGCAGCACGCGACGCAGCGCGTTGCCGAGAGTCGTACCATAGCCACGCTCCAGCGGCTCAATGACGAGCTTGGCTTTGCGCTTGGCATCGTATCCGGCCTGGACGACAGGACGGTTCGGGCGGATCAGCACTTTCCAGTTACGGTCGTTGACGTTGGTGGGTTCGATGTCTGCCATGGGCGACGGATCCTCAGAATGGGTCAGGCGACATGAAATTATGCCGCCAATAAATACGAACTAGACGCGGCGGCGCTTTGGTGGGCGGCATCCGTTGTGCGGAATTGGCGTCGTGTCTGTGATAGCCGTAACGGTCAGGCCAGCAGCCTGAAGAGCGCGCAGTGCGCTCTCGCGGCCCGAACCTGGTCCACGCACGCTGACTTCAACAGTCTGCATACCGTGATCCATGGCCTTCTTTGCGGCATCTTCTGCCGCCATCTGGGCTGCGTAAGGCGTCGACTTGCGCGAGCCCTTGAAGCCCATCATGCCGGAGGACGACCACGAAATCGTGTTGCCCTGGGCATCCGTGATGGTGACCATGGTGTTGTTGAAGCTGGAGTTCACGTGAACAACACCAGAGGTGATGTTCTTGCGCTCTCTCTTGCGGACGCGGGTCGTTTCACGAGCCATTGAAGACTATCCTATTTCTTCTTGCCGGCGATCGGCTTAGCCGGGCCCTTGCGGGTACGGGCGTTGGTGTGCGTACGCTGACCGCGAACCGGCAGTTTACGGCGGTGACGCAGGCCACGGTAAGAACCGAGATCCATCAGGCGCTTGATGTTCATCGACGTATCGCGGCGAAGATCACCTTCGACGAGATAGTCGGCATCGATCGTTTCACGAATCTTGATGACTTCGGCATCCGTCAGCTCGTTCACGCGACGGGTCGACTCAACGCCAACCTTCTCGATGATCTCACGGGCCATGGATGGGCCGATGCCATGAATGTACCGCAGCGCGATTTCCACGCGCTTGTTGGTCGGGATGTTAACGCCTGCAATACGGGCCAAGGCCGATCTCCTAAGCGGACTGTTCATACATAAAGAGCGCGCCAAGGCGGAAACATCCGTCCTGCGCGCCGGCGATTAAGCCTAAAGCTAAGAAACGAGGCTTATAACGATGGAAATTAACGCGTCAACCGCGGAATCCCACCTTTACGCCGTCTCTTTCAGGGCCGCGTCGATTGCGGTTGCAACCGCCTCGATTGAGCCCATTCCGTCGACTTCCACGAGGATACCACGCTCGGCATAAATAGGCACCAGAGGCGCTGTATCTTCGTAGTATTTTTCGAGGCGTTTCGAGAACGTCTCGGGATTGTCATCCTTGCGGCCCTGTTCTTCGAACCGCTTGGTGACACGTGACAGCAGCTTGTCATCATCGACAAGGATGCGGATCACGCGATTGACGGCTTCACCGCGGGATTCGAGTAGACGATCCAGCGCTTCGGCCTGACCGACTGTGCGTGGGAAACCATCAAAGATGAATCCCGGCGCGCCGGCCTGAACTTCCAATTGCTCGTCGATCAGGGCGATGACGATCTCGTCGGAAACGAGGCTGCCTTCATCCATGATCTGGGCAACTCTTTCGCCGAGCTCGGAGCCAGACGCGCGCGCCGCGCGCAGCATGTCACCGGTAGAGAGTTGAACGAACCCCCGCTCTTCGACCAGGCGTTTCGCCTGCGTGCCTTTTCCGGCCGCTGGCGGCCCGAACAGAATTAGGTTCATCTCTTACGACCCCCGAGTTTCGACTTCTTGATCATGCCCTCATACTGGTGCGCGATCAAATGCGACTGAATCTGTGTCACTGTATCCATCGTAACAGATACAACGATCAGAAGAGAAGTACCGCCAATATAGAAAGGTATCTCTGGGAAATATCGCCGCAGCAGTTCGGGAAGGATACAGACGAACATCAGGTACAGGGCCCCAATGGTCGTCAGTCGGGTCAAAACATAGTCGATATAGGCCGCCGTGTTCGAGCCAGGACGGATACCGGGAATAAATCCGCCATACTTGCGCAGATTGTCCGCCGTCTCTTCCGGATTGAACATGATGGAGGTGTAGAAGAAGGCAAAGAAGATCACCATCGCCCCGTAAGACGTGATGTAGGTCCAAGAGCCCGGCGCGAAATGCGTCGCCAGCCAGCCCAGAACGCCACTCACAGCGCCGGAGGCTTCGGCATCGGCCGGATTGCCACCCAGGAAGCCCACCGCCGTCAGCGGCAGCATCAGCAGCGCAGAGGCGAAGATTGGCGGGATAACACCAGACGTGTTGATCTTGAGCGGCAGGAAGCTCTTCTGGCCCTGGGCAACACCGTGGGCCTGCTGTCGCTTCGGATACTGGATCAGCAGCCGCCTTTGCGAGCGCTCCATGAAGACGATGAAGACAACCAGCGCGATCACCATGGCCGCAATCGCCACCACAAACGCCACGTTCACAGAGGTCGTGCGCGCCTGCGAGATCAGGTTGAAGATCGCCTTTGGCATTTCAGCGATAATGCCCGCGAAGATGATCAGCGAGATACCGTTGCCGATGCCGCGCGCCGTGATCTGCTCACCCATCCACATCAGCAGCATCGTGCCGCCGGTCAGCGTCACAACGCCGGTTAGGATGAAGAACCAGGACGAGATGCCCTCAATGCGCACAGCGGCAAGGCCGCCAGCAATTGCAAAGGACTGGACCAGCGCGAATCCCAGTGTGAGGTAACGCGTATACTGGTTGATCTGCTTGCGACCGGACTCGCCTTCCTTCTTCAACTTCTCAAGCGTTGGAGAGGTCGCGGTCAGCATCTGGATGATGATCGAGGCCGTGATGTAAGGCATCACGTTCAGGGCGAACACACCCATCCGTTCCACCGCGCCGCCGGCAAACATGTTCATGTTGCCAAGCAAGCCATCGGACTGGCTCTCGAAGAATTGGGCGTATTGCTGCGGGTCGAGTCCCGGCAGCGGGATGAACGTCCCGAGCCGGTAGAGGATCAAAATCCCGAGAGTAAACAGGATCCGGCTCTGCAGGTCCTTGGCTTTTGCAAAGCTCCGGAAATTCATGTTCCGAGCCATTTGTTCGGCAGCATTCGCCATGGGCCGCTTGACCTCCCTGAAAAAGCGTTCGCCGCCTAAATCGGCGGCGAAACAGTATTTGTGAAGGGGTTACCGGTAAAAACCGCCGATTATTCGTCAGCAGTCTCTTTAGCCGGCCCCGTGACGGTGACTTTACCGCCAGCCTTCTCAACAGCTTCAATAGCTGCCTTCGAGGCGCCTGTCACAGTGATATTCAGATTCTTTGGTGCGTCACCTTTGGCAAGCAGACGCACGCCATCGCGCACATTGCGAACCAGACCAGCGGCCACCAGCGACTCTTCGGTCACATCCTTGGCATCCAGCTTGCCAGCGGCAATCGCCTTGCCGAGACGGCCAAGGTTCACCCAGGCATGGGACTTGGAGTTACGCGCCGTAAAGCCGCGCTTTGGCAGACGCATGTAGATCGGCATCTGGCCGCCTTCAAAGCCATTCACGGCAACGCCGGAACGAGCCTTTTGGCCTTTGACACCGCGACCAGCCGTCTTGCCCTTGCCAGAGCCGACGCCGCGGCCAACGCGCAGGCGGTTCTTTGTTGAGCCCTCAGCGGGAGACAATTCGTTCAGTTTCATCGGTCTATCTTTCGATATCGTGCGGCTGCGAATGGTGGCGATTACTCGCCAACCACCTCAACCAGGTGAGCCACCTTGCGGATCATGCCCCGCACGGACGGCGTATCTTCGAGTTCCTTGGTGCGGCCGACCTTGTTCAGGCCCAGCCCCATCAGGGTCTGGCGCTGCTCAGGACGACGGCCAATCGGGCTGCCAACCTGGCGGACAGTGACTTTGCTTTTAGCCATTTTCGTGCCCTTCCCTAGTTCGTCGCGTCAGCCATGCCGGCTTCGGACGCGCCATCATTGCGGCGACCGACGACATCCTGAACCTTCAGGCCACGCTTGGACGCAACGGTCCGCGGGCTGTTCTGCTCTTTAAGCGCATCAAACGTTGCACGCACCATGTTGTAAGGGTTGGAGGAACCGATCGACTTGCCGACCACGTCCTGAACACCCAGAACTTCCATGACAGCACGCATCGGACCACCTGCGATCACGCCGGTACCTGGAGGCGCTGCACGCAGCACAACCTTGCCTGCGCCGTGACGGCCACGGCCATCATGATGCAGAGTGCGACCTTCGCGAAGCGGCACGCGAACCATGTTGCGCTTGGCTTCTTCTGTGGCTTTGCGGATCGCTTCAGGCACTTCGCGGGCTTTACCCTTGCCGAACCCTGCGCGGCCCTTCTGGTCACCAACGACAACCAGGGCTGCAAAACCGAAATTCTTACCGCCTTTGACCGTCTTCGCGACGCGGTTGATACCAACCAGCTTGTCGACGATGTCGGACTGCTCCTCGTCGCGATCGCGATTCCGGCGGCCTCTTCCTCTTTCTTCAGCCATAGGGCCTCTCCTTAGAATTTGAGACCGCCCTCACGGGCGGCGTCTGCCAGGGCTTTCACCCGGCCGTGGAACATGTAACCGCCACGATCAAAGACGACGTCTTCGACGCCTGCTTCTTTCGCGCGCTCTGCGAGCGTCTTGCCGACGAGGGCAGCCGCAGCGGCGTCACCACCGGTCTTGGCCGAGCCGAGCACATCCTTTTCCAGCGTCGAAGCCGAAGCGAGCGTAATGCCTTTTTCGTCATCGATGATCTGGGCGGAGATATTCTTGTGGCTGCGCGCAACCGACAGGCGTGGACGACCCTCAGCAACCTTGCGGAGCTTGGTACGAACCCGCTGGGCGCGGCGCAGCATCTTATCGCGTGAGCTTTTCATGGGCTTACTTCTTCTTGCCTTCCTTGCGGCGGACATATTCGCCCTGATAACGGATACCCTTGCCTTTGTATGGCTCAGGCGGACGGAATTCGCGGAGTTCGGCAGCAACCTGGCCAACAGACTGTTTGTCTGCACCAGAGACGATGATCTCGGTTGGCTTCGGCGCTTCCAGCTTGATGCCGTCCGGAGCCTTGAAGATCACATCGTGCGAGAAGCCGAGTGCGAGCTTGAGATCGGTACCCTGCATTTGGGCACGATAACCAACGCCAACCAGTTCCAGCGTCTTCGAATAACCATTCGAAACGCCTTCGACCATGTTCGCGGCGCGGGCACGAGCGGTGCCCCACTGCGTACGGGCCTTGGAATCAAGGGCTTCAGCGAAGGTTGGCAGGCGACGACCCCGAGCCTTTTCAGCCTCGATACGGTCATTTGCAGCCTGCACGAGATCTTCGCGCGGCGAAACGGTCAGCTCGTTGTTCTCGAGCTTTGGCGTGATCAGCTCAGACAGGACCAGCGAAAGCTCACCCTTGGAGCCTTTTGCCTTGATCGTCTGACCTTCGACCGAAACGGTCGTGCCATTCGGAACTTCGATCGGGAGTTTACCAATACGTGACATGATAGCTCTCCTAGAATACGCGGCAGAGCACTTCGCCGCCTACATTCTCGCTGCGGGCAGAATTGTCAGACATAACGCCTTTCGAAGTCGAAAGGATCGAAATGCCCAGACCATTGCGCACCAGCGGAATGTCGGAGACAGAAGAATACACCCGGCGACCTGGCTTGGAGACACGTTTGATCTCCGAAATCACTGGCTGACCTTCATAGTACTTCAGCTCGATATCAATATTCTTGTGACCGTCTTTTTCAACTTCGGTGTAGCCGCGGATGAAGCCCTCATTGATGAGAACCTCCAGGACGCGAATACGAAGTTTCGAAGACGGCGTGACGACTTTAGACATGCCGCGCATCTGAGCGTTGCGGATGCGTGTCAGCATATCTCCGAGGGGATCAGAAATGTTCATCTTTGATATCCTCCTCTCTTACCAGCTGGACTTCACGAGACCGGGGATCTGACCGTTTGAGCCAAGCTCACGCAGCGCGATCCGCGACATTTTGAGTTTGCGATAGTAGCCGCGCGGACGCCCGGTTACTTCACAGCGATTACGCACACGGTTTGGGGCCGAGTTACGTGGAAGTTCAGCAAGCTTGAGACGTGCCTTGAAGCGCTCTTCCAGTGAAAGGTCCTCATTCATGGCGACGGCCTTCAGCTCGGCACGCTTTGCAGCGTACTTTTCGACAAGCTTCTGACGCTTCTTGTTCTTCTCGATTGCGCTCTTCTTTGCCATATCAGCAGATCTCCTGGCGCTAGTTCCGGAACGGGAAGCCACACTCGGCGAGGAGTGCCTTGGCTTCTTCGTTGGTTTCAGCCGTGGTGCAGACGATGATGTCCATACCGCGAATATCTTCCACCTGATCGTAATTGATCTCCGGGAAAACGATGTGTTCTTTGAGGCCCATGGCGTAATTGCCCATGCCGTCGAAGCTCTTTCCGTTCAGTCCACGGAAATCCTTCACGCGCGGCAGCGCAATATTGGTGAGCCGGTCAAGGAACTCGTACATGCGCTCACGGCGCAGGGTCACTTTCGCACCGATCAGCATGCCTTCGCGCAGCTTGAAGCCAGCGATCGACTTGCGTGCCTTGGTGGCAACAGGCTTTTGGCCTGCGATCAGTTCGAGCTCGGCCAGGGCAGCCTTGATCTTCTTGGAGTCGGAGACAGCTTCGCCGACACCCATATTGATCACGACCTTGTCCAGTTTCGGAACCTTCATCGGGTTCGAATACTTGAACTGCTCCTGCAGCTTGGCCCGGATCTCTTCACGGTACTTCGTCTTGAGACGGGGTTCGTATGCCTTAGACATCGATGGACTCCCCTGAGCGTTTGGCAAAGCGCGTCTTGCGGCCATGCTCATCAGTTTTGAAACCAACACGCACTGCTTTTCCGTCGCGCGGATCGGCATGAGCCACGTTGGAAACGTGGATCGGTGCTTCGAAAGACTTCAGACCACCGGGGTCCATCTGGCTCGGCTTCTGGTGCTTCTTGACGACGTTCACACCGCGCACAACAACGCGATCCTCGTCGACCAGCACTTTCAGCACTTCGCCTTTGGTACCTTTGTCGCGGCCTGCGATCACGACAACGGAGTCGCCTTTTTTGATCTTAGCAGCCATCTTACAAGACCTCCGGGGCCATGTTCGCGATCTTGACCTGGTTCTTGCCGCGCAGTTCACGCGGGACCGGGCCAAACACACGAGTGCCGATTGGCTCACCATTGGTATTGATGAGAACGGCAGCGTTTGAGTCGAAACGAATGGTCGTGCCATCCGGGCGGTTGATGTCCTTTGCCACGCGAACGACGACAGCCTTGCGGACGTCACCCTTCTTCACGCGGCCCGTAGGAATTGCTTCCTTGATGGACACCACGATCACGTCACCAACCGATGCATACCGGCGGCCTGCGCCACCCAGCACCTTGATGCACTGAACGCGGCGCGCGCCGGAATTGTCGGCGACGCGAAGGTTTGATTGCATCTGGATCATGCGTCACCTTCCCCGCCGGTCACAAGTTCCCAGCGTTTCAGTTTGGAATGCGGAACGCACTCCTGGATCGTTACGATTTGACCCTCGACAGCCGCATTGGCTTCGTCATGGGCGTGATACTTCTTAGAGCGGCGAACAATCTTCTTCATCACAGAGTGTGTGAAGGTCCGCTCTACACGGACGATTGCGGTCTTGTTCTGCTTGGCAGAGACCACGACGCCTTCCATAATACGCTTTGGCATGATCTCTCTCCTACGCCTGACCTGCTTCGGCTTTTTCGCGAAGGATCGTCTTGACGCGTGCAATATCGCGGCGGACCTCCTTCACTCGGGCCGTTTTCTCCAGTTGGCCGGTGGCCGTCTGGAAACGCAGGTTGAACTGCTCTTTCTTCAGCTTGACGAGCTCATCCTTGAGCTGGTCGAGGCTTTTCGTTCTTACATCTTGGGCTTTCATGATCAGATACCCTCAATCCGCTTGACGACTTTCGTCTTGATCGGAAGCTTCGCAGCGCCGAGGCGCAGGGCCTCGCGTGCGACATCCTCAGACACGCCGTCGATTTCGAACAGGATGCGGCCAGGTGCGACACGGGCGACCCAACGGTCGACAGAGCCTTTACCTTTACCCATCCGGACTTCAATCGGCTTTGCCGACACTGGCAGGTCCGGGAATACACGGATCCACACTTTGCCCTGACGCTTCATGTGACGCGTGACAGCCCGACGGGTTGCCTCGATCTGGCGCGCTGTGACCCGTTCCGGCTCGAGAGCCTTCAGGCCAAACTCGCCGAATGCCAGCGATGAACCGCCCTTGGCATTGCCCCGGATCTGGCCCTTGAAGGCCTTACGGAATTTGGTTCGCTTCGGTTGACGCATCTCTTACGCTCCGGAGGCTTGCGCGCCGGTGGCCGGTCCGCGCTGGTTTGCATTGGCACGTGCACGGGACTGGCCGGAAGATTCCAGACGCTTGTCCTGAGCCATCGGGTCGTGCTCCATGATCTCGCCTTTGTAGACCCAGACCTTGATGCCGATGATGCCGTAAGTGGTGGCCGCTTCTGCAGTGCCGTAATCAATATCGGCGCGCAGCGTGTGCAGCGGCACGGAGCCTTCTGCATACTTCTCGGTCCGCGCAATCTCTGCGCCGCCAAGACGACCGGACACCATGATCTTCACACCGTCAGCGCCGAGACGCATGGCGGACTGGATGGCCCGCTTCATGGTGCGACGGAACGAGGCACGGCGCTCAAGCTGGCGAGCAATGTCGTCGGCGATCAGCGTGGCATCGATTTCCGGCTTGCGGATTTCAACCAGGTTCACGCGAACTTCGTCGGTCGTCATCTTCGACAGAACTTTGCGAAGGGCTTCGATGTCGCCGCCCTTCTTGCCGATCACGAGACCCGGACGTGCCGTGTGAATCGTGATGAGGCATTTCTTGTGCGGACGCTCGATGATGATCTTCGAGATGCCGGCTTGCTTCAGACGCTTGCGGATTTCCTTGCGGATCGCGATGTCTTCGTGCAGCAGGCGACCGAAGTCGGCCGTGTCGGCATACCAGCGGCTGTCAGACGTCCGGTTGATGCCCAGACGCAGGCCGATCGGATTTACTTTCTGACCCATTATGCGGCCTCCGCTTCAACTGAGGTGTCACGCAGAATGATGGTCATCTGCGAGAATGGCTTCTGGATGCGAGCAGCGCGGCCACGAGCACGGGCGCGAATACGCTTCATCACAAGGTTCTTGCCGACATGGGCTTCTGCAATGACGAGGCTGTCGATGTCGAGGCCGTGATTGTTCTCGGCGTTCGCGATGGCGCTCTGCAGCAGCTTGCGGACATCCTGGGCAGGACGCTTCGGCGAGAACTGCAGCTGAGCCAGCGCACGCTCGACCGGCATGCCGCGGATCTGCTGAGCCAGAAGGTTCAGCTTCTGCGGGCTTGAACGGTACATGCGCAGAACAGCGCGCGATTCATTCGAAGCCTGCTTCGGAGGATTCTTGGCTTTAGCCATGACTACTTCCTCTTCGCTTTCTTGTCCGCACCGTGGCCATAGTAGGACCGCGTTGGCGCGAACTCGCCGAACTTGTGACCGACCATTTCCTCAGAGACGGAAACCGGGATGAATTTGTTGCCATTGTGGACCTGGAAATTCAGGCCGACAAAGTTAGGCAGGATCGTTGAACGGCGCGACCAGGTCTTGATCACAACGCGCTTTTCAGAGGCGCGCGCTTCTTCTGCTTTCTTGAGCAGATAGCCGTCTACGAACGGGCCTTTCCAGACAGAACGTGGCATGTCTTGCGGCTCCTCTTAGCGTTTCGCGTTACGGCGACGGATGATCAGACGATCCGTTGCCTTGTTTTTACGGGTCTTGGGACCGCGTGTTTTCTTGCCCCATGGCGTCACTGGGTGACGTCCACCGGACGACTTGCCTTCACCACCACCGTGTGGGTGGTCGACCGGGTTCATGACAACACCGCGGACAGACGGGCGCTTGCCCATGTGACGCTTGCGGCCTGCCTTGGACAGAACCTGGTTCATGTTGTCCGGGTTGGACACGGCGCCGACCGTTGCCAGGCAGCTGTCCATCACCATGCGAAGTTCGCCGGAGGTCAGCTTGATCTGGGCATAGCCACCATCACGACCGACCAGCTGGGCATAGGTGCCAGCGGAGCGAACCATCTGCGCGCCCTTCTGGGGCTTCAGCTCGATGTTGTGAATGATCGTACCGACCGGAATGCTTTTCAGCGGAAGCGTGTTACCCGGCTTGATGTCAGCCGTCTTGGACGTGACCACCGTGTCACCGACTTCAAGGCGCTGTGGCGCGATGATGTAGGACAGCTGGCCGTCTTCGTACTTGATCAGTGCGATGAAGGCTGTGCGGTTCGGATCGTATTCCAGACGCTCAACAGTTGCCGGCATGTCCCAGCGGTTACGCTTGAAGTCGACCTTGCGGTACAGTTTCTTGGCGCCGCCACCGATGCGGCGAGCCGTGATACGACCCGTATTGTTGCGTCCACCCTTCTTGGTCAGACCTTCGGTCAGCGCCTTGACGGGCTTGCCCTTGTGAAGGTCGGACTTGTCCACCAGCACAAGCTGGCGACGCCCTGGGGAGGTTGGATTGAAAGTCTTAAGTGCCATGTTTCTCGTCCTTCTCCCCTAGAGGCCCGTCGTGATGTCGACGGACTGACCCTCGGCGAGCGTCACGATGGCTTTTTTCATGTCGTTGCGACGACCTTCATAGCCACGAAAACGCTTCGTCTTGCCCTTTTGGACCAGAGTGTTGACCTTGGTTACTTCGACCTTGAAGAGCGCCTCGACAGCGTCCTTGATCGCTTTCTTGTCAGCGTCGATCGCCACTTCGAAGACAATCTTGTTGTCTTCAGCCACCAGAGTCGATTTCTCGGTGATCAGTGGGCGACGGATGACGTCGTAGTGATGTTCTTTTACGTCGGCCATGATTACTTAGCCTCCTTCGCGCCATCGAAACGGGCCTTGATGCCTTCGGCCGCTTCCTTGGTGATGACGAGCTTCTTGCGGCGCAGGATGTCATAGACATTCAGGCCAGCAACCGGCAGCACGTCGACGTTCGGAATGTTGCGAGCTGCCTTGGCGAAATTCTCGTCCACGGTCGTGCCGGAGATGATCAGCGCGTTCTCGATACCGAGACCTGCGAACTGACCGACCAGCTCTTTCGTTTTCGGAGCCGACAGGATCGCCTCGTCCAGCACGATGACCGCATCCGCCTTCACCTTGGAAGACAGGGCGTGAGCCAGAGCCATCTTGCGGACCTTTTTAGGCAGGTCGTGAGCGTGGCTGCGAACTTTTGGTCCGTGCGCAACAGAACCACCAACAAAGATCGGCGCATTCCGGGAACCGTGACGCGCGCCGCCGGAACCTTTCTGGCGGATATACTTCTTCGTGGTGCGGCTGACTTCGCCGCGGGTCTGGGTCTTGTGCGTACCAGCCTGGCGCTTGGCCAGCTGCCAGCGAACCGTGCGCTGCAGGATGTCACCACGGATGTCTTCGATGCCGAAGATGGCATCATCAACCGTGATGTTTCCAGCGGCTTTGCCGGCAAGGGTTTTGACTGCGAGTTCCATTATTCAGCACCCTCTTGAGTTGCTTCAGCTGCTGGCGCGGCAGCCGCGCTCGCTGCCTTGAAGGAGCCAGCCGCTGGTGCGTCGGCCGGAAGAGGCTTCTTCACCGCGTCGCGGACTTCAACATAGCTGCCGTCATGGCCAGGCACAGCGCCCTTGACCAGGATGAGGCCGCGCTCAACGTCGGTGCGTACCACTTCCATATTCTGGGTGGTGACACGCTCAACGCCGTAATGACCGGCCATTTTCTTGTTCTTGAACACGCGGCCCGGATCCTGGTTCATACCCGTCGAACCGTGCGAACGGTGAGAGATGGACACACCGTGCGTGGCGCGCAGACCACCAAAGTTCCAGCGCTTCATCGCACCGGCAAAACCCTTACCGATCGTGATGCCGGCAATGTCAACTTTCTGACCCGGAACGAAATGGTCAGCCAGGACTTCAGCGCCAACTTCCGGCAGGTCGCCAGAGACGCGAAATTCGCGCAGCTTGCGCTTCGGTGCGACGCCGGCTTTTGCGAACTGGCCACGCAGCGCCTTGGACGTGCGCTTGGCTTTCTTTTCGCCGATGCCGAGAATGACAGCCTGGTAGCCGTCCGTGCGGGTGACGTCGCCACCCTTCTTGGTCTTCACGGCGCGCTCTTCTTCAGTGCGCACGCCAACAACCTGGCAGCCATCAAGCGACAGGACGGTGACCGGCACGTGGCGGCCGCTCTCGTCAAATACGCGTGTCATGCCAACCTTGCGGGCAAGCACGCCGGAACGGGGTGCTGGCAGAGCCATTAGCGGCCTCCCTCAAGTTTGATTTCAATGCCAACGCCGGACGACAGGTCGAGCTTCATCAGCGCGTCCACCGTCTGCGGGGTCGGGTCTACAATGTCGAGGATCCGCTTATGGGTCCGGATTTCAAACTGCTCGCGCGACTTCTTGTCGATGTGCGGCGAGCGGTTCACGGTGAAGCGCTCGATACGGGTCGGCAGCGGGATCGGGCCTTTGACCTCAGCGCCGGTGCGCTTGGCCGTGCTCACAATCTCTTTCGCCGACATGTCGAGGGCGCGGTGATCGAAGGCCTTGAGCCTGATCCGGATATTTTGTCGTTCCATCGTTCGGTCCGTCCGCACAAAACACGTTAGCCCCAACGTGGCGCAGAAGTGCGCCAGGGCGTAGCGTGGGATTAAATTGTCTGTTTCGAGGGAGCGTTCGCTCTATAAAGCGCTGCCATCCCGGCGAAGTCGGGGGTTTATGGGATCGATAGGCCCGCGTCAACTGAGTCGTGAAGCTTTTATGCAGAAAGACTCACAGGGGTAAAACTCTCAGTCTCTATCGCTCAGGCGGCAATTCCGAGACGGGTGGCAAATCGAACAGGGCCCGCAATTCGAATTGGGTGGATTTCAGCGTTCCAGCAGGCCAATTCTCGTTTCTCATGTCATCTTGCATGG
>NZ_DFME01000114.1:0-4944 GCF_002375605.1 Hyphomonas sp. UBA3601
GTCGCAGCCATGCTCGCCTCCAAGGATGCGACCCATTATTTCATGCCGTTCCGGCAGGTGCGACCTGAGGTCTTCACCTTGCCGAATGCGCCGGGTCATCAGGGCGCCGAGCCTCAGGCCTTGGCGGAAGCGGCCACCAATGCGGGGCTGAAAGCTGCCGCGTACGACAGTCTCGAAGCGGCGCTCAAGGCTGCGGCGACAACCGGCGTCGACCGGATCCTGATTTGCGGATCTCTGTATCTGGCAGGGGAGGTGCTCGCGCAGAATGGTGAGCCGCCCGCCTAATCCCTATTCTGCGGCGAGTTTCAGCCCGTCGCCTTCATCATTCAGCGTTTCAGCGACCTTGTGCGCCAGTCGGCGCGCCACTTCGGTCTTGCCCATGCGGGGCCAGCGTTCGGATCCGTTCCGGGTGATCAGGGCAATCTCGTTTTCCGAGCCGCCCATCACATCCCCGGAGACATCATTGGCGACGATCCAGTCACAATTCTTGCGGGCGAGCTTCGCTTCAGCGTGTTCCTCGACATCATGCGTCTCTGCGGCGAAGCCGATCACCAGGGCGGGTCGGTTCTTGCGTTTGTTGGCCAGCGTCTTGAGGATATCCGGGTTTTCGGTCAGTTCCATGGACGGATGTTCGCTGCCTGCGCCCTTGATCTTCAGCTTCTTGGTTGCGGCCCGTGCCGGGCGCCAGTCAGCAACCGCGGCCACAGAAACGAATACATCAGCAGGCAGAGCGTCCTCGCAGGCCTTCAACATCTGGCGGGCAGTCTCGACCGGTACGAAATTCACTCCCCGTGGTGCGGGCAGGGCGACCGGACCGGAGACCAAAGTGACCTGCGCACCCAGACGCGCGAGCGCTTCGGCAATCGCATAGCCTTGCTTGCCGGAAGAATGGTTGGACAAGAACCGAACAGGATCCAGCGGTTCGCGTGTCGGGCCTGCTGTGACAAGCGCGTGGGTTCCCGCCAGTGCGCCGGTGGCGTCTCCTGCCAGCATGCGTTCGATTTCTTCGGCGATGACCGGAAGTTCCGGAAGGCGGCCAGGACCGAATTCACCGCAGGCCATCGCGCCTTCGTCCGGCTCCATCACCGTCACGCCATCCGCGCGGAGCGTTTCGACATTCCGCACCGTGGCTGGGTGCTGCCACATGCGCACATTCATGGCGGGCACGACCAGGACAGGTTTGTCAGTCGCCAGAAGTGTGGTGGAGGCAAGATCATTGGCGAGGCCACCTGCGGCCTTGGCCATCAGGTCTGCGGTAGCCGGGCAGACAACGACGAGATCGGCCGAGCGGGAAAGCTCAATATGGCCCATTTCCGCTTCGTCACTGAGGTTGAACAGCTCGGTATAGACCTTGTCGCCGGACAGGGCGGAGACCGAGAGAGGGGTGACGAATTCCTGGCCGCCCTTCGTCACGATGCACCGACAGGCAATGTCGCGCCGGCGCAACTCCCGGATCAGTTCCAGGCTCTTATAGGCGGCAATACCGCCGGAAATGATCAAAAGGATGCGTTTTTGCGTCATGGGCCGGGCTCTGTTTGTTACGCGTGTCTTATCGCAAATTTCTTGCCGTTACCCCATGAAATCCCTGTGAACTTGGCGGCTCGGTTAAGGTTTTCGCGGGTTTCAGCAGGGAAATGCCCGAAACTCGCTATTTCGCTGCCCAGATGCCCAGCGCAACCAAGACCGCGATGAAGCCAAACCAGCCCCACCAAGGCGCAAACCGGCGTGGAAGCGGCGGGGGCGAAACCGGTTCGAGTAGTGAGGCCTCAAATCTGTCCATGACTTCTGGCAGACGCTTCAACCGGTTGGTGATCTCTTTCACATTGCCTGCGACAAGTTTTGCGGCGCCCTCTGGACCAAAGCTGCGCCGGATCCACGTGCCGACCACGGGTTCGGACGCAAACCATATATTGTGCGACGGGTCGATCGCGCGGGCGACGCCTTCCACTTGGACCATGGTCTTCTGGAGCAGGACAAGTTCCGGACGCAGGGACATTCCGAATGTGTGCGTATAGTCGAACAATTGAAGCAGGACGCGACCCATCGAGACTTCTTCGGCCGGTTTGCCATGTACGGGTTCGCCGATGGAACGGAGAGCTTGTGCGAACTCCCCGATGGACTGGTTGGCCGGTACATAACCGGCCTCGAAATGGACTTCGGCAACACGGCGGTAATCGCGCTTCAGGAAGCCCCAAAGGATTTCGGCGAGGAAGCGGCGCTCGACCAGGCCGATCCGGCCAATGATTCCGAAATCCACCAGGGCCACCTTGCCTTCCGGCGTGATGATGAGATTGCCTTCATGCATGTCCGCATGGAACACGCCGTATTCGATCGCATGGGTCAGGAAGCCCTGCGTGATGTCGTTCGCCAATTTCTTGCGGTCGATGCCGGGACGGTCCAGCGCTTTTGGATCGGTGAGAGAAACTCCGTCGATCCAGTCGATGGTAAGAACCCGGCGACCGGTGCGGTCCCAATCGACGGAGGGAATGACGAAATGGCCGGATTTCTGGCTGATTTCGTGCATTTCGTCTGCGCCGCCTGCTTCGAGGCGCAGGTCGGTTTCGCGCATCATGGCATTCGCAATGGTTTCAGTGAAAGCCACAGGTTTCAGACGCTGGCTCTCGGCTGAGATGCCTTCGATGGTGCGCGCAGCGCGTTTCATGGCAGAAAGCTCCACCATCAATTTGTGCTCAATTCCCGGCCGCAGGATTTTCACGGCGCGTTCGCCTTCCGGCAGGGACATCTTGTGGACCTGCGCGATGGACGCGGCCGCAACCGGGTCTGACAATTCGGCAAACAGGCGCGCGGCGTCAGCCTCACCAAACTCTTCCGCAAGGGCGGCGCGCGCCGCTTTCATCGAAAAGGGCGGCAGCTTGTCCTTCAGACGGCCCAGATCCTGGGTGACTTCAGCGCCGAACACATCCGGGCGCGTGGCCAGAAACTGCCCAAGCTTGATATAGGCCGGTCCCAGCTTTTCCAACGCGCGGGCGAGGCGCTCGCCGGGGCGTCCCCGCGCGCCGCCACCAAAGACACGTAGCACCCGCCCGGCGATGCGGGCAGGCAGAGGCAGGCGGGTCTGGTAAGCGCCCGGCAGGATCACATCGTGTCGCGCGAGTGCTATGCCAGCGCGCATCAGGCGGCGATAATCTCCAATCAGTCCCATGCCATGCTCCGCGCGCCAACGGGAACCGGCAGGCCCGGACGGCGTTTGATGAGGGAAGATATGTTTACAGAGGAGGCTGTCATGGCCACTAAAAAAGCACCAAAAAACAAAGGAACTCTATACTTTGTGACGAGTGGACTGCTTGTGGCTGCAATGATTGCTGCGGCGATCTATTATGCCGAGCCGAGCCAAGCCCCAGACCAGCTGTTGCTGGACCCTGCACAGCGCTCCAGTCTGACGCCGGATTCGAGCCCAAGCTGACCCGCATCAGACCGCCCAGCCGAAGTGCAGGGCGGCGATGCCTCCCGAATAATTCGTGACACTCACACGAGAAAAGCCTGAATCTTCGATTTCTTTGCGGAAGGCGTCCTGTGTGGGAAATTTCCGTATTGATTCAACAAGATACTGATAACTATCGGCATCTCCCGCAATCAGGCTGCCGAGGCGCGGGATCACATTGAAACTGTATGTGTCGTATGCGGCCTGCAGGGCAGGGACCGTCATATGACTGAACTCCAGAACGGCCAATCTGCCGCCCGGTTTCAACACGCGGCGGAACTCCCGTAATCCTTCCAGACGATCCGCAAAATTGCGAATTCCGAACGACACGGTGACGGCATCGAATACTCGGTCGGGATAGGGCAAATTCTGGCCGTCGGCGCAAATCCAGTCTAGCCGACCTTCCCATTTAGCATTGTCCGCACGGGCTTTGCCTGCGTCCAGCATGGCATCATTGATGTCGGACACGATTGCGGTGGCGGGCGTGTCGATGCTCCTGCGCTTGCCCGCCTTGTCAGCCAAGGTGAGGAAGGCGCGTGCCAATTCGCCGGTGCCGCCAGCAACATCCAGATGGCGCTCGCCGGGCTGTGGGTTCACCTGATTCATCGCATCATGCTTCCAGAGGCGGTGGACGCCTGCGGACATGAGATCGTTCATCAGGTCGTAGCGGGACGCGACAGAGCGGAAGACGCCTTTCACGCGGGCGACCTTCTCCGTCTCGGTGACCTCTTCGAAGCCGAACGACACCTTGCGTTCCGTATCTCTATCTGCAGACATGCGCGCCACCATAGTTGCCTCGATCACCCTAGGCTATATGCCATAGCCATGCCTGAATTACCCGAAGTCGAGACAGTTCGCCGCGGACTTGCGCCAGTCATGGAGGGCCAGCGTATTGAGCGTCTTGTCCACAACCGGGCTGATCTACGGTTTCCCTTCCCCGACCGGTTCGCCGAACGCCTCAGCGGTGCGCGTATCACCCATCTGGGCCGCAAGGCGAAGTTCCTGACGCTTGCCCTGTCGACGGATGAGGTCCTCGTCATGCATCTCGGCATGACTGGACGGTTCACGGTGGCGGACGACAAACTCGGTGCGTTCCATCACGAGACCGGCACAGACCCACGCCATGACCATGTTGTCTTCCAGCTCGAAAGCGGCGCGCGCGTAACCTATAATGATCCGCGTCGATTTGGTTTCATGGAACTCTGGCCCGCGCAGCAGTTTCAGGCGTATCCAAGGTTAATGGCGATGGGGCCGGAGCCACTTTCCAATGGGTTTTCCGAGGCGTATCTGAATACAGTTCTGCGGGGGCGCAAGACGCCGATCAAATCGGCGCTGCTCGACCAGTCGGTGATTGCCGGGCTCGGTAATATCTATGTGTGCGAAGCGTTGTGGCGTGCGGGTGTATCCCCGCGCCGGAGTGCAGCGACCGTGCCGGGCCAGCGCGCCGCACGCCTCGTGCCAGCGATCAATGACGTTATAGCCGAAGCTATAGCGGCAGGCGG
>NZ_DFME01000114.1:5132-10825 GCF_002375605.1 Hyphomonas sp. UBA3601
TACCATCTCAGATTTCGCCAGCGCGAGTGGGGAGCTTGGCTATTTCCAGCACACTTTCGCCGTCTATGACCGGGAAGGGGACTCTTGCCGCAACTGCACCAAGCCGATCCAACGCATCGTCCAATCAGGTAGGTCGAGTTTCTTCTGTAGTGCCTGCCAACGCTAGGGACGAGATGGCCCCAGCGCGGCCAGAATCTGAATGGCTGTTTCCAGATCATCTGCCCGTACAAGGGAGTCGACGAGTTTTTTCGCCTCCCGCTTCAGCAAACCTATCTTTGCATGCTCAAGGTCGCGGACCTCGGGTGCCGCAGGAAATGGCTCGTAGAAATAGTTGATCGGCTTACCGAGGGCGATGGCCACGTCCCTCAACCTGCCAGCTGACAAACGACTGCGGCCGGCCTCATACTTCTGAACCTGCTGAAAAGTAAGGCCCAGCTTTTCGGACAACGCCTCTTGCGTCATCCCCACTTCACGACGCGCTTGTCGGACTTGCCGACCGATAAAGCGGTCTGCATCTGTGGGTTTTCTTACGTCCTGGGGAGATGGGGCATGCGGCATCCTGGGTCCCTGAGGCCGGGTGTCTGACGCAATGCGCCGCGCACCCATTGAAATCAGGAGCTGACAATATTCAATCCTGAGTGGTTTTCAAGCCCAAAGAATGCCCGCACGCAACTTGCGATTGTGTGTCGAGTTTTGCTTTATCTTTCGAGGCGGCCAGAGCCAACATCCTCATGCAGGATGATCAATTGGGCCGACGACTATTTCGGATCAAGCCGAATGACGTCGTCTTCTGACGATGCCGGCTCTGCAGTATCGTCGGGAAGGGACAGGCCAAGCGAAGGAGCATCCTCGAACTGGCCTCCGCCAAAACCGCCGGACCCGATCAGCAGACCATCATCTTCGTCCGACTGCCCAATTCGCAAATTCAGCGTACCGCTGCCAGTGTCCTGAGCCGCTGATGAACTTGGCAGGTTCAGATTGAGGGAGCCCGTATATTCGTCCTCGACCTGGGCGGTCTCGGTAGCGACGACAGCTGCGTCTTCACTGCTGGAATTTTCAGAACAGGCCGTCCCTGCCAGACAGAAAGACACGATGGCGATAGACGTTGTCAGTTTCATGATCATGTCCCCATTCTTGCCGGGAGCTTCAGCGGCTCGCAAGCTTGTCTTGCACAACGTTCCAGAAATCGGCAGCGATATCAATGCCGCTGAGTTTCTTGATGGCCTGAACACCGGTGGGGGAGGTGACATTCACCTCGGTAAGACGCCCGCCAATCACGTCGATGCCCGTCAGGACGAGTCCGCGACGTTTCAATTCCGGCCCGATGGCTTCGCAAATCCGCATATCCGCGTCGCTCATATCTGTCTCCTCGGCCGTACCGCCGACAACGAGGTTCGATCGGACCTGACCTTCCTTGGGGCGCCGGTTGAGCGCGCCGGCGGCTTTGCCATCGATCAAGATGATGCGCTTGTCGCCCTCACTGACGGCCGGCAGAAATGCCTGAACCATGACCGGTTCACGCGAGCGACTGAAGAAGAGCTCAGTCAACGAGTCGAAATTGGAATCGTCCTGCTTCAGGCGAAACACGCCTGCGCCGCCATGCCCATAGAGCGGCTTGATGATGATGTCCTTGTGCTCTGCGCGGAAGGCTTCGATGACAGACAAGTCGCGCGACATAAGGGTTGGCGGCATCAGGTCTGGATACATTAGCGGGAAAATCTTTTCTGGACTGGATCGGACGCCAGCCGGGTCGTTCACGACGAGGGTTTCATCTGCGATTTCCTCAAGCAGATGGCAGGCCGTGATATAGCTCATGTCAAAGGGTGGGTCCTGACGCATCAAGATGACGGCAACGTCTTTTGCAAGATCCAGCCGAACGGGCGCATCAAACAGGCCGGGTGCGTCCTTCACACGTTGAACGCGCGCGGGTCGAACCAAGGCCGTTACGCGGCCTTGCTCGATGCTCATGTCATCGGGACCGTAGACGAAAAGCTCCATGCCGCGCGCTTGTGCGACTTCGGCCAGGGCAAAAGTGGTGTCTCCGTCGATATTGACGGATTCGAGCGGATCCATCTGGATCGCAACGCGAAGGCTCATGAGGCGGCTCCCTTCATGGGCCGCCGCCCGCGCGACCTGACCCGGCTAGTAATTGGCGCCGATCAGTTCCCCGTCGGCCTGATAGTCATATGAGGCATCGGGTGCTGTTTGATAAGGGGGCGTGCCCTGCGTCGTTGGCGCGGCTTGTTGGGTGCGGGTATTGTCACGAATGCGGACATAGGAAACCACCTGTTTCACGCCGCCCACCACACTGGCCTCCTCGGCTGCGCGCTTCAACTCCTCGGCCGACCGCGCGATGCCCATAAGGTAGACAACGCCATTATAGGTTTCGATGTTGAAGTTGAGGCTTTTGACCGTGCTGGACCCAACCAGGCGTGCGCGGACCCGACCCGTGATGACTTCATCGGAGACATTTGCGAGGAAACCGCCCGGAGGCTGGATACGAATTTCATTGGCGACATCGCGCGTGAGGTGAGAGGTCCAGGCGATACCTTCGGCTTTCACACGCTCTTCCGGAGTGTTTACGCGGCCGGAGAGCAGGACGAGTCCCCCGGTGACCTCCACATCGACCTCTCCAAACTTGTTTGCGCTTTCAGACAGGAGCTTACTCTTGATCTCATTCGACGCGGTGGCATCGTCCACAGCTTCACCGAGCGATTTCTCCTGGGCGGCGGCAACGCCAACGGCCCCGGCGGTGCCAAGCGCTGCAACGGCGCAACCCCCGAGCGGCAAAGCAAACAAAACGGCGGCAGCAGCAAATTGCATGCGCATGAAACTCTACTCCATCAGCAACAAGAATGACGTCGGAATATGCCCTGAACATGCGGCGAAAATCTGGCAAACTGCGCATAAGGTGCAATTTGGTGCGAATTCAGACTCGATATGACGGCGACAGACCTTTAATGGCTGGTTGTTCGGCCCCGTAGATGCTATTATCTGAAGAGGACGTAACAAGAAGGAACCGGACCCCTGACCCCCAGCGCCCCGCGGCTCCAGCCCGCCCAGCAGGCCACGCTCGAAGAAATCCGTAATGTGGCCGAAGCCCTCGCCAAGGCCCTTGAGGATGACAAGGCTGAAGACATTCTCTTCATTGACCTTGATGGAAGATCTTCGCTCGCAGATTTCATGATCATCGCATCCGGTCGTTCCGGCCGGCATGTTGCGGCTCTCGCAGACCATCTTGCACAAGACGTAAAGAAACTGACCGGTCGCCCGGCCAGTGTCGAAGGTATGCCGAATGCAGATTGGGTGCTGATCGATACCGGGGATGTCATCGTCCACCTGTTCCGCCCGGAAGTCCGGGAATTCTATAATCTCGAAAAGATCTGGGCATCTGACAATGCCCATCGTGCGCCAGCCAATTAGCGGGCGACCATGCGGATCATCTTTCTGGTCGTCGGGCGGCTAAAGGCCGGGCCGGAACGCGAACTTGTCGATGAATACATCAAGCGTGCAGGGCCGATCGCACGATCCCTCGGCTTTCGCGGCATTGAAGAGATCGAAGTGCCCAGCGGCGGCGGACTGGACGCTGAAGCGGACCGGATTCTCGCCAAACTACCGTCAGGTGCCAAATGTATCCGACTGGACGAGTTCGGACGGGCACAAAGATCTCGCGAATTTTCTGAAAATCTCGCCAAATGGCGCGATCAGGGCGTGCCTGACCTCGTTTTCCTGATTGGGGGAGCCGAGGGCTATGGCGACGCGGTGAAGTCAGCCGTTCCGGATACTCTGGCTTTTGGACCCCAGACCTGGCCACATCGTTTTGTCAGGGTGATGGTGACAGAGCAGGTTTACCGCGCTGTATCGATCCTCGCCGGGACGCCCTATCACAAGGATTAAGGCTCAACCTGCGTAGAGTGAAGGCTGTGGCATCAGGACCATGGCAAATGTTACGGCCGCGATTACCCCTAAAACGGCAACAGACAATAGTCGTGTGATGGATATGGGATGGCTCACGGGATCGTCCTTTCTGGTCGCTTGGGCTCCAGATGGTGCCTCGATACATTGATGAACACTCTTGTAACGGAATAGGTTCCATGCGCGGCACGCATGAGGCGATTTCAGGGCAGAGCCTTACACTTTGTTGATCCTTGCAATTTCCCGGCCTAGAGCAGTAGTCGACCGAACTAGCGCGGTGGGAGGCGGTTACCATGTCGGGATTGAAGGACTTCCTGAAAGTCTATTGGCCTCTGGTCGTCGTTGCCTTTGCGGGCGTGCTCCTGGCTCTGGTGCTGATGGACCCTGCGCCACCGAAAACGATCCGGTTCGCCGCTGGCAGCCCGGGCGGTGCCTATCATGCCTTTGCAGAACGCTATCAGCGTCTTCTCGCTGAAGAGGGGGTGGAGGTTGTGCTGGTGGAGACGCAGGGCTCAATCGACAATCTGCGCCTGCTGGATGATTCCGAGGTTGATGTCGGCCTTGTGCAGGGCGGACTCTCAACTGTGTCCGATGAGGAAGAGTTGCGCTCAATTGGAGGACTGTTTCCGGAGCCTTTCTGGGTGTTTGTCCGGAATGATGTTCCCGCTGACACGTTGGGCGATCTTCACGATGCTCGAATGGCAGTTGGCGGTGCCGGGTCAGGCACGCGCATGCTCGCCCTGGAGCTAGAGGCCGATTACGGGGGCGAATGGGATGAAACGTCTCGGCTGCCGCTTTCGGGCAATGCGGCGGCGGACGCCCTGCTGTCCGGGAGTCTGGACGCTGCTGCTTTCTCTGCCTCGGTGGAGGCATCTTATGTGGACCGATTGCTGAACAGTCCGGATGTTGTCCGCCTGCTTCCGTTTGACCGCGCTCCGGCCCTGGCGCGCCGACACGAGGCGCTGTCAGATATTGTCCTTCTGAGAGGCGTTGTGGATATCGGCAAGAATCTGCCAGCAACAGACATCCCCCTGGTCGCACCTGTCGCTCAACTCGTCGTCCGCAAGGACTTGCACCCGGCCATCGAAGCGCTTCTCATAGATGCTGCAACGGCGATTCATTCCCAAGGTACGCTGCTGGCCCCGGCGGGGGAGTATCCTGATCCGGACCTGATCGATCTGCCCATCAGCGAACAGGCACGTCGATACTACAAGGACGGTCCGTCATTCCTGCGCCGTTACTTTTCGTTCGACGTCGCGAATTTTCTGGACAGGGCCTGGGTGCTTGCAATCCCGTTGCTGACCTTGCTCTTCCCGTTGGTCCGGGTCGCACCCCCCATCTATCGCTGGCGTGTGCGCCGGAAAATCTATGTCTGGTATGAAGACTTGCGTGCGCTCGAAGAGCGTGGACGTTCGACGGACAACAAGGCGGAACGTGACAAGGTGCAGGAGGAACTCGAAACCCTGCAGGCAGAAATCGGTGCCGTTGAAGTGCCGCTTTCCTATACGGACGATCTTTACCGGCTTCGCAGTCATGTCGAGTTCGTCAAGCAACTGGTGCGTGAGCGAAATCCGGTGAAGGTTGCCGGCTGACATGACTTCATTGCGAAAGATAGCCATTGCCGGTGCCGGCATTGGGGGACTGGCCGCGGCAGCTCTGCTTGCCCGAGCTGGCCACGACGTCACCGTCTATGACCAGTTCGATGCGCCAGGACCTGTTGGGTCTGGCCTGATCCTGCAAGAAACGGGGTTGACGATATTGGGCGAGCTCGGCTTGCG
>NZ_DFME01000114.1:10915-25542 GCF_002375605.1 Hyphomonas sp. UBA3601
ACGAGCTCGGCTTGCGTGAGCGAGCCGAAACGCTGGGCGCGCCTATTCGGCGCCTGCATGGCCAGGCGGTCAATTCCGGGCGCACCGTGTTGGATGTCCGATATGATGCCATCCGGCCCAGCCTTCGGGGCATATCCATCCAGCGTCCCGTCCTGTTTGACCTGGTGTATCAAGCAGCCAGAGAGGCAGGCGCGAATATTGTCCCGTCCACACGGATCATCGCGGCTCAGGCCGTGGGAGGTTACCTGACCACAGGGGACGGAAAGACGTTGGGGCCGTTTGATCTTGTGGTTGATGCACTCGGTGTGCGCTCCCCGCTCTCATCTCGTCCGCGCAGCCAGCTCGCATATGGCGCGCTCTGGGCAACCCTTCCGTGGCAGGAGGGACATGGGTTTGAGCGGAACGCCTTGGCACAACGCTACCGGCAGGCCCGTCAGATGGCGGGGGTTATGCCATCAGGCCGCTCAGAAGAAGAGGGCGTGGACACGCTCACCTATTTCTGGTCCATCCGAACGGATCAGTATCAGGCATGGAAGCAGGCTTCCTTGTCAGCTTGGAAAGCAGAGGCGGTCGCGCTCTGGCCGGAAACGGCTGTCTTCCTGGACCAGTTGAAGAGCCACGCTCAGCTAACCTATGCAGAATATGACCATCGCACACACGCGCCTGCCGTAAACCAGCGGCTGGTGCACATCGGCGACAGCTGGCATGCGGCCAGCCCGCAACTGGGCCAGGGGGCCAACATGGCCTTGCTTGATGCTTATGCGCTGTCGCGGGCATTGTGCGTCCACGACGATCTGGACAGGCAATTGCGCCACTACACTTCAATGCGTTCAGGGCACGTCAGAATGTTCCAGACTATGAGCTGGCTTTTCACGCCGGTCTACCAGTCCGATTCCACGATACTTGCATGGTTACGCGATTGGCTGGCGGCCCCGATCAGCAAGATACCGCCCGCACCGAAAGTGCTCGCCGCCATGGTGTCGGGCGGAATGGGCAGGCCGCTCAACAGGCTTGGGCTCAAGGCTGGCGATGTATCATTCACTGCCGAGTGATTTGAGGCGGTACAGCAAGTCAAGCGCTTCACGCGGTGTCAGGGAATCCGGGTCAATCTGTTGCAGCAACAGGTCGGATTCTGATGGCCCAATTATCTGATCTGCATTCTCCTCGTCCGTGATCGGCGCAAGAGATGCGGCAGCAAAGAGGGGCAGGTTTTCGGGCGCGTCAGGTTCAGCCTCAAGCTGCTTCAGGATTTGCGCCGCCCGTTTGACGGCCTTCTTTGGAAGGCCTGCAAGCTTGGCCACTTGTACGCCGTAAGACTTGTCAGCCGGCCCGGCCTGAACTTCATGCAGGAAGACAAGGTCATCTTTCCATTCCTTGGCGCGGAGCGAAGCGTTGGCCGCACCGGGCAAGTCCTCAACCAGTTTGGTCAGCTCATGATAGTGAGTGGCAAACAGGGCCCGGGCCTTGTTGACCGAATGAAGGTGCTCGACTGCCGCCCAGGCGATGGCGAGACCGTCCCAGGTTGATGTGCCCCGGCCGACCTCGTCCATGATGACGAAACTGCGCTCCGTAGCCTGATTGAGAATGGCGGCGGTCTCAACCATTTCCACCATGAAGGTGGATCGCCCGCGTGCCAGATCGTCGGACGCGCCGACGCGCGAAAAGATCCGATCGACCAAGCCCAATGTCAGGGATCGCGCAGGCACGAAGAGCCCTGCTTGCGCCAAGATAACGGCCAGCGCGGCTTGTCTTAGATAGGTGGACTTACCGGCCATGTTCGGACCAGTCACGAGCAGGAGGCGCGTTCCGAAATCGCCCTCGGCACTTAGTCCCAGGTCGTTGGCGGTAAATCCCTTGCCATCTTTCTTGAGCGCAGCTTCGACCACCGGGTGGCGCAGCCCCGTGGCGTAAAATGTGGTGTCTTCTGTCAGTACGGGTCTGATCGCGTCGACCTCAAACGCCCATTCTGCTGAGGCTGCCGCGACATCGAGGTCCGCAATGGCGCCTGCAGTGCGGGATAGAGGCGAGTTTAGTGCATCGATTCGCTCACAAAACCCTTCGAAGACGGACATTTCACGCGCTTTTGCTTCGTCTTCTGCGCGGGAAAGCCTGCCCGCGAGTTCAGAAAGTTCCTGCGTAGAGAAGCGCACATTGCTGGCCAGGGTCTGACGATGGATGAAGGTTTCGGACAGAGGCGGCTTCATCAACGGGTCGCCATAGCGGGCCGGGACATCGACGAAATAGCCAAGCACATTGTTGAACTTGATCTTCAACGCAGTGATGCCGGTTTCGTCAGCGTAGCGAGCCTGTAGCGCAGCGATGATCTGGCGGCTGTCATCGCGCAGGCCACGGGCTTCATCGAGCGCCTCGTCCCAGCCGGGTGCAACGAACCCGCCATCTCGGGCGAGCGTGGGTGGGTTTTCCGAAAGGGCTGTCTCCAAATCCCGCGCGAGTGTGGCGAGGTCTTCGTCCTTGCTCAGGTCGAGTGCGGCAACAGCCTCATCGATTTTGTGCGGCAGGCCCGCAGAGCTGGCTGTCAGTTGGCTTGCCGCTTCATGTGCGGCAGTCAGTGCGAGCCCGATCGCGGCGAGGTCGCGCGGCCCACCCCGACCGAGGCGCAACCGTGTCCGCGCACGTTCCAGATCCGGCGCAGCCTTCAAGCTGGCACGGACAGACGCCACTGCGTCGCGATCATCCGCAAACCAAGCCACAGCGTCATACCGCGCATCAATCTCCACCCGGTCGACACAGGGACGCGAAAGACGCGAGGCCAGAAGCCGCGCGCCCGGTGCGGTGACGGTCCGGTCGATTGTGCCCAGCAGGGATCCGTCGCGGTCGCCGCGCATGGATCGGTCGATCTCCAGGCTCGTGCGGGTTGCTGGATCAATCGCTAGATAGCCCTCTGCGCGTGCTCGAATGGGTGGGTCCAATCGGATGTCGCTGCCTGCTTGGGTGAGCTTCACGTAATCCAGCAATAGGCCGATTGCTGCGAGTTCTGCGCGGCCGAAGTCGCCGAGCGCTTCCAGCGCAGCGATTCCGAATGTTTCTTTGAGAAGGGCTTCGCCTGATTTGTACGTCGCGCTGCGGGCGGGCCGGAAGGTCACTGGTGCGGTGGAGAGCGCAGTCGCATTTGCGATGGCAGGTTTGTCGATATCGCCCTCGGACACCAACAGTTCAGACAATGGATAAGCCATCAGGCTGTCAGCAAGCGTGTTCGCTGCGAGCGCGGAGACATCAAATCGTCCGGTGGAGACATCGCAGACGGCGATGGCCGCTTCGGCTCCGCCGCCTCCTATGGCAATCGCGGCCAGCGCCTGATCCTGATTAGCGGGCAGTAGGGCGTCTTCGGTCAGCGTTCCGGGCGTAACAATGCGGACGATGTCCCGGTTTACGATGGATTTTGATCCGCGCTTCTTGGCCTCTGCGGGGCTCTCTGTCTGCTCGCAAACGGCAACCCGGCATCCGGCCTTGATCAGGCGCGCCAGATAACCCTCGGCGGCATGATAGGGCACGCCTGCCATGGGGATGGGTTTGCCTTCGTACTCGCCTCGTGACGTCAGCGTTATGCCGAGCACTTTCGAGGCCTGAACCGCGTCGTCGAAGAACAGTTCGTAAAAGTCGCCCATCCGGAAGAAGAGCATGGCATCTTCATGCCGCGCCTTGATCGACAGGTATTGCGCCATGAACGGGCTTGGCGCAGGAGTGGGTTTCGAGGGAGCAGAAGTGTCGGCCATGGGCCGGGACGCTATCGTCAGTGCCGGAGATTCGCAAAGCCTCGCACCAGCTTGCGCGCGACAAAGTGATCATATCGCACCGAATGGCCCGTTTTGCGGTTGGCATGGCTTTCGCACCGGCCTAGTTTGCCGCCTCAATTGAAACTTTTTGCAAAAACGGATTTGCCGCGCGATGACCACTAAACGGCCGAGCTTCACAGACCAGGAAGCCCTCGATTTTCACTCGCAGCCACACGCCGGCAAGATCTCCATGGCGCCGACCAAGCCTATGGGTACGCAGCGTGACCTGTCTTTGGCCTATAGTCCCGGCGTTGCGGTGCCCGTGCTTGCCATCGCGGAAGACGAAGACCGGGCCTACGATTATACCGCCAAGGGCAATCTGGTCGCGGTCATTTCCAACGGTACTGCCATCCTCGGCCTCGGCAATCTTGGGCCGATGGCGTCCAAACCGGTGATGGAAGGCAAGTCTGTCCTGTTCAAACGGTTTGCCGATATCGACAGTTTCGACGTCGAGGTCAGCACGACAGACGTCGAAGAGTTCATCATGACGGTCCGGAACATCGGTTCCACGTGGGGCGGCATCAACCTGGAAGATATCTCGTCTCCGGACTGTTTCATCATCGAGAGCCGTCTGCGCGAAGACCTCGACATTCCGGTGTTTCATGATGACCAGCACGGCACGGCGATTATTGCCGCGGCCGGCCTTATCAATGCCTGCCACATTACGGGTCGGGAACTGAAAGATCTGAAAGTCGCCGTCTCGGGGGCAGGGGCCGCCGGTCTTTCCTGTGCAGGACTGATTCGCCATCTCGGCGTGAAGCCTGAGAATATCCTGATGTGTGACTCCAGCGGCGTTGTCTATGAGGGACGCACCGAGAAGATGGACCAGTTCAAGTCCGCCTTTGCCGTAAAAACCACAAAGCGAACGCTCGCAGAAGCAATCGAAGGCGCTGACGTGTTGTTGGGCCTGTCCGCGAAGGGCGCTGTTTCGAAAGAGATGGTCAAGTCGATGGCCAAGGACCCGATCATCTTCGCCATGGCCAATCCCGACCCTGAAATCACGCCGGAAGATATCAAGTCGGTTCGTGATGATGCGATCATTGCCACCGGCCGGTCGGATTATCCCAATCAGGTCAACAATGTTCTGGGTTTCCCGTACATCTTCCGCGGCGCGCTGGACGTGCGTGCGCGTGGCATCAATGAAGAGATGAAGGTTGCAGCTGCACGGGCAATCGCTGAGCTGGCGCGCGAAGACGTGCCGGATGAAGTGGCGGCTGCATACCATGGCGCGCGCCCAAGCTTCGGGCGTGAATACATTATCCCAACCCCGTTTGATCCGCGCCTGATCAGCTTCATTCCGCCTTTCGTGGCGCAGGCCGCCATGGATACCGGCGTGGCTCGCAAACCGATTGATGACATGGAAGCCTACCGGCATTCGCTGGCCCGCCGCGCGGATCCGTCCGCTTCCTTCATTCAGGGGGTTCAGGCTCGCTGTAAGGAGCTGCAGCGCCGCATCGTGTTTGCTGAGGGTGAAGAGCCCGCCGTCGTTCGCGCCGCGTTCAGCTTCAAGAACCAGGGGCTTGGTCATCCGATCCTGATTGGTCGCGAGGCTCAGGTCGAGCGCGCCATGGAGCAGATGGGTATCCAGCCCGGTACACTTGAGATTCTAAATGCGCGCCTGTCTGACAACAATCCGGTCTACACGGACATGCTGTATGCTCGCCTCCAGCGCGACGGCTATTTGAAGCGGGATGCCCAGCGTCTCGTGAACCAGGACCGCAATGTCTTCGGCTGTTGCATGCTGAAGAATGGCGACGCTGATGGCATGGTCACGGGTGTGACCCGTAACTATGACGTCGCCTTGAACGACTCGCTGCTGGTGCTCGATCCGATACCGGGACAGGCCATAATTGGCATGTCGATGGTGATTAACCGGGGGCGGACGGTCTTCATCGCAGACACTAGCGTCACCGAGCTGCCGCAGGGCGAAGACCTTGCCAATATCGCCATAGAGGCCGCCCGAGGCGTCCGCTCACTTGGCTTCTCGCCGCGCGTGGCATTCCTGTCCTATTCGACCTTCGGCAACCCGATGGGCGAGCGCGGCGAAAAGGTGCGCGATGCCGTTGCCATCTTGGATGGCATGAAGGATGTCGACTTCGAATATGAAGGTGACATGAGCGCGGATGTTGCGTTGAACACCAGCCACAAGCTGCTCTACCCATTCTCGCGCCTGACTGGTCCGGCAAATGTGTTGGTCATGCCAGCCATTCACGCCGCATCTATCTCGACCAAGCTTCTGGAATCGATGAGCCGCGCGACGGTGATTGGGCCAATGCTGCTGGGTCTAGAAAAGCCGGTACAGATTGCATCGCTCGGCGCAACGGTCGGTGACATTGTGAACCTCGCAACGATTGCGGCCTTTGATGTGGATCACGTGCACGGCGGCTAACGTCATCGTCACGAAATTCCCCAGCGTCAGGACTCGCAGGCGGCGAGTGGCTCACCTATAGTCATATCAAGCATATGGACCACAGGGAGGCCCGAACGGCATGAAGGAATACAAGCAGTTCTATATCGATGGTGCATGGGTTGATCCCGTTGAGCCGCGCACGTTGGAAATCGAGAACCCGGCCACTGAAGAAAACTTCGCGGTCATTTCGATTGGTTCCAAGGCCGATGTCGATAAGGCCGTTGCCGCAGCTCGGAAGGCTTTCCCGGCATTTTCGCAGACCAGCGTGGAATACCGCGCCGAGCTGCTCGAAAAGATCGCTGCAGGCATTCAGGCGCGTATGCCGGAAATGGCAGAAGCGATCTCGAACGAGATGGGCGCGCCGATGTGGCTTGCCAATGCGGCGCAAGTGCCTGCCGGTATGGGGCATTTTGCGACCACTGCAGCCATTCTGCGTGATTATCAGTTCGAGGAGCTGAAGGGTACGACGCTGCTTCGCAAGGAGCCAATCGGCGTTTGCGGATTCATCACGCCTTGGAACTGGCCGCTGAACCAGATCGCCTGCAAGGTTGCTCCGGCAATTGCTGCAGGGTGCACCATGGTGCTCAAGCCGTCCGAAATCGCGCCGCTCGACGCGATGATCCTGACGGAAATCATGCACGAGGCCGGTGTGCCGAAGGGCGTATTCAACCTCGTCAACGGAGATGGTCCGGGTGTCGGTTCGGCGCTGTCCTCACACCCTGACGTCGACATGATGAGCTTCACCGGTTCCACACGCGCAGGTGTGCTTGTGGCTCAGGCGGCTGCGCCGACCGTAAAGCGCGTCGCACAGGAACTCGGCGGCAAGAGCCCGAATATTATCCTGCCATCCGCAGACCTCGAGAAGGCTGTCGGTGGAGGCGTTATGCAGATGATGACGAATACGGGTCAGTCCTGTAACGCGCCATCGCGCATGTTCGTCCAGAAGGACCAGCAGGACCAGGCGATTGCGATCGCAAAGGCAGCGGCTGAATCGGTAAAAGTGATGATGCCAGGTGAAGCCTCACCGGGCGCTATCGGTCCGATTTCGAACGGCAACCAGTACCAGAAGGTTCAGGATCTGATCGAGACCGGCATCAAGGAAGGCGCGACGCTGGTCGCCGGTGGACCAGGCCGTCCGGAAGGCTTCAACAAGGGCTATTTCGCGCGTCCAACCGTGTTTGCGAATGTCACCAATGACATGACCATTGCGCGTGAGGAAATCTTCGGGCCAGTGCTCGTCATGATCCCATATGAGGATGTGGATGACGCTGTCGAAATGGCCAATGACACAGTCTATGGCCTGGCAGGCTATGTGCAGGGCGCTGAAGATGAAGCCCGCAAAGTGGCCAACCGCATTCGTGCCGGTCAGATTCAGGTCAATGGTGCGCGGCCAGACTTCACGGCACCATTCGGTGGCTACGGCCAATCCGGCAACGGCCGGGAATGGGGCGAGCATGGCTTTGAGGAGTTTCTCGAAGTCAAGGCAGTCATGGGCTACAAGGCCGCCTAGTCGGTTTCACGGCTGAAAATATTATGGGGCGGCCTTCGGGTCGCCCTTTTTGTTTGCCTGATTGACATCGATCAGGCGGCTCTCTGAATTGTGAAGCCAATTCAACTAGTGTTCAGCTAACTTCCCCCATACATTACAGGAAACATCGCTTTGGAGGGTGATATTCCATGCCCAAATTCAAGCTTACAGGTGCAATCGCTGCCTTGGCCGTGCTCGGCGCCTGCGCGACCGCAACGCCATATCAGGCCGCTCTGGATGGCGATCGCGGTTATTCGGAAATGAAGATCGAGGACAATCGGTTCCAGGTCGAGTTTTCCGGAAACTCCCTGACAGATCGAAAGACCGTAGAGACCTATTTGCTCTACCGGGCTGCGGAGCTGACCCGACTGAACGGGTATGACCACTTCCGGGTCGTACGCCGCGACACAGATTCTGAAAGCCGCCTTGTGCCGGTTGGCGGAGGCTCGCCCTATTACGACCATTTCCACCTGAATTACAGATACTTCGGCCCTTATGCGGCCTACTATCATGACCCATTCCGTCGGTCTCGCTATTCTGCGTTTGGACCTTATGACGCTTATTGGGGCGGCCCACGGGAATACCGTGAGCGGACGAGCTATGTCGCGTCTGCAGAAATCCTTATGGGTAAGGGCGAAAAGCCCGCCGATGCCGCCTATTTTGATGCAGAGCAAGTTGTCTTCAATCTCAGCCCAAACATCATGAGACCGGAGCTGAAATAGTCGTCGACCCGCGAATTCGCATTGCAGCCCCGCCATTTGGCGGGGCTTTTTTCTGGTCTGGACACTGGCCATTCCTTTGCAGGAGGCCCAGATAGGGCCCTTGAGAATCTCAAGAAAGCCTGTCGAACCCATGCCGGACTCTGAAATGCCCGTTCCTGAGCCGCGCACCTTGCAAGGTGCCCATGGTCGACCTGTGCCGGGGCGCACGGAGATGGTCGTCATGGTTGCGGCGCTGATGGCGCTTAACGCGCTCGCCATTGACATCATGCTGCCTGCACTGGGTGAGATCGCGGATTCGATCGGTCTGACAGGTGCTTCCCCGGAGGATGCCAATCGTCAGCAGATGATTGTGTTTTCCTATGTATTGGGCTTCGGCGCGCCTCAACTCGTTTGGGGGCCGATTTCCGACCGCTTCGGACGGCGCGTCCCCTTGTTCGTCGGATTGGTTGGTTACTCGCTGACTGCGCTACTCTGTATCGCGCTAAAGGATTTTCATGCGCTGCTTGCTGCGCGTTTCCTGCAGGGCGTTTTTGCTTCAGGCGCCCGGCTTGTGGCTGTTTCGGTCGTCCGTGATCTTTATGCAGGCCGGCGTATGGCGGGTTTCATGTCATTGGTCATGACCATTTTCATGGTTGTGCCCATGATCGCGCCTGCCATGGGTCAGCTGATCCTGTTCGTCGCCCCCTGGCAATGGATATTCGGCGTCCTTGCCTTGTTCGGCGGGCTTTTGCTTGCATGGACATGGTTGCGCTTGCCAGAAACCCTGGCGCCCGAGGCGCGCAATCCTCTGAATGTTTCGTCTGCCGCCAGCAGCTATATGGCAGTCATACGTAGTCGCATCACGTTCGGTTACATGTGCGCTTCCGGTGTCATATTCGGCGCATTGTTCTCATTTATCGGATCTTCAGAGCAGATCTTTCGGGATGTCTTCGGCCAGGAAGAAACATTCGCGTTCTGGTTTGCTGGTGTGGCAGGTGCGCTCGCATGCGCAAATCTGTTCAACTCCCGCGTGGTTGAAAGAATTGGCATGCGCCGCATCAGTCATGCCGCAATGGTGTTCTTCATCATCATGTCGACGTCGCTGGCGCTGGTGACGCATTTCTTCGGCGAGAGCCTGTTATGGTTTTTCCCGATGTTCGCGATGACATTTGCCTGTTTTGGCCTGATGGGTGCAAACTTCTCGGCACTCGCCATGGAGCCGTTGGGCAAGATTGCAGGCACGGCTTCCGCAGCTTACGGCTTCGCCACGACGACAGTTTCAAGCATTCTCGGAATTCTGATCGGAAGCTACTACAATGGCACGACGGTGCCGCTCGTTCTCGGGTTTGCGTGTCTTGGGGTGGGCTCGCTCGTGATCGTATTGATCACCGAGAAGGGCAAATTGTTCAGCTCTCGCTGAGCTTGGCTTGCCGGCGCTTTCGGGCGGCCGGTTCGCGAATGCGAGACAAGGGCCGAACCTGGCTTTCCAGATGCTCGATGATCAGGCCGGCAATGTCTTTGCCGCTGGCCGATTCGATGCCTTCGAGACCCGGCGAAGAGTTTACTTCCAGCACTTTGGGGCCTTTTTCGGTTTGCAGCAGGTCGACACCTGCGACGCGCAAGCCCAGTACTTTGGCGGCCTCCCGGGCCGTGTCGCGTTCGGTGCGGGACAGCCTGATGGTTGAGGCTGTTCCGCCGCGATGGAGGTTTGAGCGGAACTCGCCCTTCTGGGCCTGGCGCTTCATTGCGCCGACCACTTTGTTGCCGACGACGAACGCCCGAACATCGGTGCCTGCAGCTTCTTCGACGAATTCCTGTACCAGAAAGTTTGCTTCCAGACCCCGGAAGGCATCAATCAGGCTTTCCGCAGCCTTGCGGGTCTCGGCGAGCACGACGCCCTTGCCTTGCGTGGATGAGAGCAATTTCACCACCACAGGCGCGCCTCCCGCCAGCGAGATCAGATCCTTGGTGTCTTTCGGACTGTGCGCAAAGGCCGTGACCGGCATGTCGATCTTGGCGCGGGCAAGCAGTTGGTGCGCCATCAGCTTGTCGCGCGAATGGCCGATCGCACTGGCACTGTTCAAGCAGAATGCGCCGGTATTGGTGAACTGTCGCAGCACGGCCAAGCCGTAATCTGTAATCCCTGCCCCGATGCGCGGAATCACCGCGTCATAGCGGGGCAGTGCCTTGCCATCATAGTGGACTTGCGGATGTGTCGTGCCAATCTGCATGTAACAGCGTGCGGTATCGATGGCCTCGATCACGTGGCCTCGCTCCTGTGCCGCTTCGATGAGGCGCAGACTTGAATAATTCCGCGGCTCGCGCGTGAGCAACGCAATGCGCAATGGACGTTTGACGGGCTTCTTTTTTGGCAGGCCCGCATAGGCTGCAAAGTCGAGTTTCGGCTGAAGGAAAGACGCGTTTGCGTTGACGATCATGTCCGGCTGAATCGCGCCGCGGCCGAACAGCATGCGGTAGGTCATGCTCTCGCGATTGGTCAGCGTCAGCTGGATCGGCCAGCGGCGTCCGCCCATCTCGACATCGGTCTGGATCACATAACGCAGCTCGGTGTCCCCATTGGAGCTGGTCACGTCGCGGCGGTCTACAACCGGCGCGGAACATGTGATTTCCAAGCCCGGATCACTCGGGTCCGGTTGGATCAGGAATCTCACCTGTGGTGCATCGGCAGGCCCGAATGGCTCAATGACGCTGGCGTGCAGCGCAGACGTGCGCGCGCCGGTATCCACCTTCGCCTTGATCGCGGGCAAGCCGAGATCGGGCAGAGTCAGCCACTCTTCCCAGCCGAGTTGGAACGGGTCTGATTGCGACATTATGAAAGCCTTCCTGCCAGTTCGCGCCCGATAAAGGTGAACCGGCAGGTATTCAATCTCTTATCCGCAGAACGCAGCGGATCAGCCTTCGACCAGCCAGGCTTTCTCGACGATTCCGACCACGTCGCCCATGATTTCGGTGATCTTGAAATCCTTGGGCGTGTAGACACGGGCAATGCCCATCTGGCGCAGGGCACGGGCATCTTCCGGCGGAATGATGCCGCCGATGACGACCGGCACGTCTCCGAGGCCGACCGCGCGCAGCTCGGCAATTGTTTCGCGTACCAGATCAAGGTGGCTGCCAGAGAGAATGGACAGCCCAACGACATGTGCATTCGCTTCTTTGGCCTGCGCAGCAATCTCCGACGGCGTGAACCGGATGCCCTCATAGACGACATTCATGCCGACTTCCCGGCCCCGTGCCGCGATCTGTTCGGCGCCGTTGGAATGGCCGTCGAGGCCCGGCTTGCCGAGCACATAGGTCAGCTGGCGCCCGAGCGCTTCGGAAACACGCTCGACGTCCTTGCGGACAGCGGCCGCATCTTCCTCGCCATCGGTCTTGATAACCATGGCGACGCCCGTGGGTGCTCGGAATTCGCCAAACACGTCCCGCATTGCCGTACCCCATTCACCTGTCGTGACGCCGGCCTTCGCGCAGGCAATCGAGGGCTCCATGATATTGGTCCCGTCCTGTGCGGCTTGCTTCAGCGCTGCGAGCACATTTTCAACGGCGCTTGCATCGCGTTTGCTGCGCCATTCTTTCAGGTCGCGAACCTGAGCGGATTCCTCTGCCGGGTCGACCGTCTGGATCGATCCGTCGCCGCCTGCGAGTGGGCTCTCCGCCGTCTCGACATAGCGGTTGACGCCAACCACGGTCAGATCACCGCTCTCAATCGCCTTGATGCGATCAATATGTGCGCCGACGAGGCTCTCCTTCATATGGTCGATGGACTGGATTGCGCCGCCCCGCGCATCGAGGTCAGCCAGCGTATCCCGGGCCAGCGCCTTCAGCTCTTCTGTTTTGGATGCGATGACATGGCTGCCGTCGAAGATGTCTTCGTATTCCAGGAGGTCTGTTTCATAGGCGAGGATCTGCTGCAGACGCAGCGACCATTGCTGGTCCCACGGGCGTGGCAGGCCCAGCGCCTCATTCCAGGCCGGCAGCTGCAGGGCCCGGCAGCGAGCCTTCTTCGACAGGGTGACGGCCATTGCCTCGATCAGGATGCGATAGACATTGTTTTCAGGCTGCGGCTCGGTCAGGCCAAGCGAGTTCACCTGCACGCCATAGCGGAATAGCAGCGCCTTCGGACTGGTCACGCCATAGCGTTCGCGGCCAATCTCTTCCCAGAGTTCCACAAAGGCACGCATCTTACAAAGTTCCGTAACGAAACGAACTCCGGCGTTCACGAAGAAGGAAATTCGACCGAAGACCGTTTCAAAGTCTGATTCCGGAACCTGCCCTCCGGCTTTTACGGTATCCAGCACCGAGATTGCCGTGGCCAAAGCATAGGCGAGTTCCTGTTCCGGCGTCGCGCCCGCTTCCTGCAAATGGTAAGAGCAGACATTCATCGGATTCCATTTCGGGACCTCGGTGTAGCACCAGCTGACCATATCCGAGATCAGACGCAGGCTCGGTTCCGGCGGGAATACATAGGTGCCGCGCGAAAGGTATTCCTTCACAATGTCATTCTGAGTGGTGCCGCGCAGTTTCTTGCGATCATCTCCGCGCTCATCCGCCAGTGCCACATACAGCGCCAGCATCCAGGCGGCTGGCGCATTGATCGTCATTGATGTGTTCATCTCTTCCAGCGGCAGCTGGTCGAACAGGAGGCGCATGTCGCCGAGATGCTTGACCGGCACGCCCACTTTGCCAACTTCGCCCTTGGAGAGGATGTGGTCTGCGTCATACGCGGTCTGGGTGGGCAGGTCGAAGGCAATCGACAAGCCTGTCTGACCCTTGGCGAGGTTGCCGCGATACAGTTCGTTGGATTTTGTTGCCGTTGAATGTCCGGCATAGGTCCGGAAAATCCACGGGCGGTCCGGTGCGTGCTGGTATGCTTTATCCATGTCTGCCACGGAATTCTCCCCTTGTTATGTTGCGGCGCAGCATGCCGCGTGCAACGTCACAAGGCAAGCGCTGCTGCTTGCGTCAGGATGTCTGAACAACCAGATGTAGGCGAGAGGAGATTGCCGTGAACCCACCGACCAATGTGATCCAGACTGCCCTGCTTTTGCGGATTGTCGCTATCCTGGCCTTTCCGGTCGGTGTGGTGATTGCAGCGCTGATGGAGCGTAGTGTGCTCATGGTCGCCTTGCTCGCAGCGGGCATGTTGGCGGTCAGCTGGGTCGAGCGGTTTCGACTGCACCGGTTGTCCGGGAATGAGGGGTACCCCGCCATCACGGGATTATGGCCCGGCTTTGCTGTGCGAGCAGGCTTTCTGGCTGGCCTGTTCATTGTCAGCCTTGGCGTGCTCGCTCTGTTTCGTGAGACCATTCTGGCGCGGGGGCTCGGTCTGACTGATCTTGGTCTTTTTTCTGCCGTGGCTGGCGTTGCTCTGCTGGCCAATGCCATCAGCGCGCGCATGGCGACCCGGGAAGTGTCGAGTGTCGTGGCCCAGATGAACGCCAATATCACGCCGCCGGGCGGGGCGTCTCAGGCTGGCGTAGGGCCGGGTGAAATCATCGAAGGCGAAGTGATCGACCGCGACTGAAACGGGTATGGTCTCGTTACCGCAAACATTCATGAGCACCATGCGATTCCAAGCGGTTTCGTGAGGGCTGCAAATCGGCTATACGGCGCGGGCTCTAAAGGAATTTCCCCTCAATGTCTGACATGATTGGCCTGATGGCCGCAGCTCTGACGACCCTGTCTTTCCTGCCTCAGGCCCTGATGGTCATTCGCACCGGAAGGACTGATGGGATTTCGCTGATCATGTATGCGATGTTCACTACCGGCGTCGCAGGTTGGCTGGTCTATGGCATTCTGCTGGGATCGCTCCCCATGATCGTGGCCAATAGCGTTACGCTGCTGTTGGCCAGTATGATCCTGGCCCTCAAAGTGCGTCACTCGCTTCAGGCCAAAGCCCAAGCCGCGACCTTTTCCACATCAGCGCCAATCGCCTCATAATAGAGGCGCTGTACTTGCCGCGTAACAGGGCCCGGCTTGCCGGTGCCGACCGGTCGATCCTCCAGCTGTATGACAGGCGCAATCATAGCCCCCGCTGAGGTCGTGAAAATCTCCTTGGCAGCGTATGCCTCATCCGGTGTGAAGGCGCGCTCCTCGATATCCAGTCCCTGATTGCGAAGCCGGGCAATGACATGGGCGCGCGTAATTCCGGGCAGTATGTCGCTGGACAGATTGCG
>NZ_DFME01000114.1:25671-26513 GCF_002375605.1 Hyphomonas sp. UBA3601
CAGATTGCGCGTGATGATCCGGCCCTCCTCGGTCACGATCCATGTATTGGCTGAGGCCGCTTCGGTGACGTGGCCGTCCTCGACCATGAACGCGGTTTCGGCGCCGGCTTCGCGCGCAGCGCGGTAGGCGAGGGCCTGCGACAGGAGTTGAGTTGTCTTGATATCGCGCCGACGCCAGCGAATGTCGTTCAGGAAGATGGCGCGAATGCCCTGCTCGGCTTTCTCACTGATCAGGGGGCGATGATCCGCATACAGGAAAATTGTGGGTGTGAAGGTCTCCGGGCCAGCAAAATCCCGGGAGTCGTAGGCGCCTGCTGAAACTTCGAGATAGATCAGTCCCTCTGAAAGGCCGTTGCGGGCGATCAACTGGCTGTGAATGTCCTCCCACGCGGCCGCGTCATGTGGGTTAGGGATCGAAATTGCTTCCAGCGTGTTGCCGAGGCGCGACACATGACCTTCGAAATCGATCAGTTTTCCGCCGTAAACAGCGGTCACTTCATAGGCTGCGTGGGAAAACAGGAATCCCCGGTCCAGCGGGGAGATCAGGGCGTCTTTCCGCTGGGTGAAGACTCCGTTCAGATAAACCGTGTCGCCGATAGACATGATTGCAACGCCCCTTTTTCGAAATTTGTGCAGCGCAACAAAATTCTTGCAAGCTCTTCGTTCAGCGGCCAAGGTGGCGGGAACCGGGTGGTTTGTGAAGCCACGAATAATTGTGCGCCAGACCATCCCGGAAATGTAATCAAGGAGGAGGGCCCCCCTGCCATGGCAAGGGAAACCAAAGATATTTACGAGCTCGGCGAGATCCCGCCGGAGTTCCACGTTCCGAAGATGATGCACGC
>NZ_DFME01000114.1:26738-30427 GCF_002375605.1 Hyphomonas sp. UBA3601
GTTGCAGGGTCCGACGCGTCCGGGATCGTATGGGCTGTCGGTCGCAAAGTGACACGCGTGAAGCCGGGTGACGAAGTGGTCATCCACTGCAACCAGGATGATGGCGACGACGAGGAATGTAATGGCGGCGACCCGATGTTCTCGCCCAGTCAGCGTATCTGGGGCTACGAAACTCCAGACGGCTCCTTCGCCCAATTCTGCCGCGTGCAGGCGCGCCAATGCATGCCGCGCCCCAAGCATCTGACCTGGGAAGAGAGCGCCTGCTACACACTGACGCTTGCCACAGCCTACCGCATGCTGTTCGGCCACCGCCCGCACATCGTGAAGCCGGCAGACAATGTCCTTGTCTGGGGCGCCTCGGGCGGCCTTGGCAGCTTCGGTGTCCAGCTTTGTGCTGTCACGGGGGCGAACGCGATTGGGGTCGTCGGAAGCGATGACAAGAAAGAGCATGTGCTCAGTCTTGGCGCCAAGGGCGTGCTCAACCGCAAGGACTTCAATTGCTGGGGGCAGCTGCCGACCGTGAACGGCCCGGAATTCAATGACTATATGAAAGAGAGCCGAAAGTTCGGCAAGGCGATCTGGGAACTCACTGACAAGAAGGATGTCGACATCGTCTTCGAACATCCGGGTGAGTCGACTTTCCCTGTGTCTGTGTTCGTTGTGAAGCGTGGCGGCATGGTCGTCATCTGCGCCGGCACGACCGGCTTCAACCTGACCATGGATGCGCGCTTCCTCTGGATGCGGCAGAAGCGGGTACAGGGCAGCCATTTCGCAAACCTGAAACAGGCAAGCGCCGCGAACCAATTGGTGATCAACCGGCGCATTGATCCGGGCATGTCCGAAGTCTTCCCGTGGGAAGACATTCCGGCCGCGCACGACAAGATGCTGGACAACAAGCATCTGCCTGGAAACATGGCTGTTCTGGTGACCTCACCAAAGCCGGGTCTCCGAACGGTTGAAGATGTTCTGGCGGTAAACGGCCAAGCCTAGTAACAGGCCGTATGGCCAGACCGGACGCTGATTCGTTTGCCCGTGAATGGGTAGCAGCCTGGAATGATCACGACCTCGACGCTGTGCTGTCGCACTATGCCGACGGGGTCGTGTTCCATTCGCCGCGCATTGCGCTGGTGATGGGGACGGATGAGGATTTCCTGACTGGAAAAGCGGGGCTGCGCAAATACTGGCAGGCCGCAATGGCCAGCGCGAGTGATCTGTATTTTGAACTGGAAGACGTGTTGACCGGATCAGACGCGATCACGTTGCTTTACACCAACCATCGCGGCCAGAACGCGGCTGAAACTTTTATTTTCGATGAGGATGGCGAGATCTGTATCGCTGTCGCGACCTACGGCTAAAGCTCGTCCATGCCGCCCGGATTGCGCCGACGGCGGACCAACCACATAACGCCCCGCAAATCGGACAGGGCATCGGCCAATCGGCCAAAATTCGTATAGTTCGATGTTCCGCTACGACGCTCGCGATGATTCACGTCGCGATATTCCACATCGAAGCCTTCGGCCTGCATCAGGGCAGGGACGTAGCGATGGATATGATCGAAATAGGGCAACCTCAGGAAGGCTTCCCGATAGATCGCCTTCACGCCACAGCCGGCATCGTCGCAATCATCCCGCAGCAGGCGTTTGCGGATCTTGTTGGCAAAACTGCTGCCAAACCGCTTCCAGGCAGTGTCTTTACGCTTGGTGCGGCGGCCCATAACCATTTTCAGCGATTCCGGCGCATCTGCCCGCGTCAGCTGGCGGTACAGGTCTGGCAGATCGGCTGGATCGTTCTGTCCATCGCCATCCAGCGTGCCAATCACCGGCGCGCGCGCCGCCATTATTCCGGAACGGATGGCCCGGCTCTGCCCGGCATTGTTGCGGTGCCCGATCACGCGCAACATCGGAAAGCGCTCCTTCAGTTCGATCAGGCGTGCCCGCGTGTCATCGGTCGACGCATCATCGACGAACACCATTTCGAATGCGCGCCCATCGAGCGCGCGGTGAATCTCGGTGATCAGGGATTCGACATTGCCGGATTCATTATGAACCGGAACAACGATGGAAAATTCAAGCGACTGGGCCACGGCTGGCACCTTTCAGGCAGGGGCTCGCGAGCGCGCGAGGCAGGTTTCGCACGCTCATACAAAGCGATTTGACGCAAGGCGAGCCCTGCGGCGCATTTGTCACGCTAGGAATCTCAGCGCAAAACCCTGAAGACGCGCGGACATGAACAAGGTAAATGGCAATCATGACTTTGCTTGATCGACTTTCCACCGGCTGGAAACCCTGGTTCGTCCTGTTCATCCTCACATTCGGCGCTGCTGCGCCCGGCGTGTTCAATTTGCCTGCCCTCGACAGGGATGAGAGCCGGTTTGCGCAGGCCTCGAAGGAAATGCTGGAGGAGCAGGATTATATCCGCATCCAGTATCAGGATGAGCTCCGCAACAAGAAGCCGGCAGGCATTCACTGGCTGCAGGCCGCCTCGACGGCAGTGTTTACGGGGCCCGAGGCAAAGCAGATCTGGACCTATCGCGTGCCGAGCTGGTTGGGGGCCGCCTTCGGAACGCTTGCCTGTTTCTGGGCCGGACTGGTCCTGGTTGGGCGAAGGGCCAGCTTTGTCGGCTCAGCCCTGTTCGGCGCGACGCTCCTTCTGACATCGGAAGCGCACATCTCGAAAACAGACGGAATGCTCGTTTTCCTGACAACGCTCAGCATAGGTGCGCTTGCGCGCCTTTATATGCGCCGTGACCAGTCGAAAAAGATGGCGCTGCTCTTCTGGTTTTGCATGGGCACCAGCTTCCTGATCAAGGGGCCAGTGACGCCGATGGTGGCCGCCTATGCCGGGATCGGGGCATGGGTTTGGGCCAAGGCGACAGATGGTAAGGGAGGCGACTGGTGGCGCGTTTTGCTCTGGTGGCCGGGGCCAGCGATTTTCGTGGCAATGGTGCTGCCCTGGTTTCTCTGGATTCAGGCTGCGACTGATGGGCAATACATCAAGGGCGCGGTCGGCAAGGATCTGAAAGACAAGTTCACCGGCGCCTCTGAGGGGCATGGTGGCTGGTCATTCTACCATCTTACCCATGTTCCGGCCTGGTTCTTCCCGGCGACCCTGTTCATCATTCCCGGCTTTGTGGCGGCGTGGAAGACGTTGAAGCCCATCAAGCCGCAAGGCGCGGCATGGCTGAAGCACGTTTTGTTGGTGGGCGCGGCATTGTTCGCGGTCTTGTTGATCTTGAGTTATCTGCTGCCCTTCCTGCCGCGCCCGGCAGGAACGGGACTGGCAGCACAAGCGCTGAACACAATTGCCACCCTCAAGCCGCTGCCAGCATGGCCAGCAGTCTTGCTCGCCTATTTCTGGTGGGTGTCGGGGCGCGACACATGGATGGCGAAGCATCCGGTCGGAGAAGCGATCATACCTGACGAGACACGCGCGGTCCGCATGCTCGTGGCCTGGGCGGTCCTGACCTATGCCTTCTTCGAACTGATGCCGACCCTGCTCAGTCACTACATCCTTCCGGCCTATCCTGCCTTCGGACTGCTCGCAGGCTATGCAGCGGCTAAAATGATGGAAGGGGAATTGTGGCCCGTCACGCGATGGGCGTCCCTGATCCTGTTCGCGTTGGGGGCGATCCTCTTACTTGCCGCCTCATTCCCCGGTGTGACAACCTATTTCATGGCGGAAACGGCGGG
>NZ_DFME01000114.1:30544-30907 GCF_002375605.1 Hyphomonas sp. UBA3601
CGACAGCCTTTCCCGAAGACGTGCTCGCATCATGGGCGGATTATCGGGCGTTCCCACTTTGGTTCTGGTGGATCGGCTTTGGCCTTTGTGGAGTTGCCATCATCGAGTTCAGTCGGCGCCATGAGTGCAATGCTGCCATGTTCGCCATCTATGCGGCCGTCGCAATCGGCTGGCATATCCGCATCTTCATGCTGCCGAGCCAGGTCTGGGTGCAGCCGACCGAAACGGCGCGTCTGGCGCTGGAGGATGTCTGCGGTGTGCCGGGCGAGGCGTGTGACTGGCAGCCGCCGGAACGCATCCTGGCGCTTGGCTATGCCGAGCCCTCCTATGTGCTGACCCTTGGCACGCAGAATCTCCACCCGT
>NZ_DFME01000114.1:30978-33678 GCF_002375605.1 Hyphomonas sp. UBA3601
TGGCGCTTGGCTATGCCGATCCCTCCTATGTGCTGCCCCTGGGCACGCAGAATCTCCACCCGCCGGAAACCCCGCTCGACCTGCCTCAAGACCCGTCCGCTTATCCGGTTGTCTATCTCGTCAATTTCGAGGATCGCAAGGCCGAGCCGCCGATCGAAGACGAGATCCGCCATTTGCGCGCTCAGGCCGACCAGATGCGCCTCTGTGTCACCGAGACCGAGCCTTACTATGCGTTGAATTATTCGAACGGGGACCCGGTCAATTTCCGGGCCCTCCGCTTCGATTATGGCGACTGCCCAGGTTGATTTCTAGAACTCGTAGCCGATCCGCACGCCATAGGTGCGCGGGTCGGAACGGAATGTGTCATACCCGATAAAGCCATAGCCTGAGACGGCATAGTCTTCATCGGTCAAGTTCCGTCCCCATACGGTCAAGCTGAGACCGGTATCTGTAAACACGAAGTTCGCCTCTGCCTGCAGGGTCGTGAAGCCGTCCTGCATGCGGCTGTCCAGGCCCTCTGGGTCGAGATAGTAATCACCGCGATACTTGGCGTGTGCGGCGAGGCTGGCCTCGATCGTTTCCGTAACCGCGAACTCGTAGCGTCCGCCGAGGGTGGCGGAGACATCTGGTGCGAAGGGGAGGGGGTTGCCGTCAAATGTGTCGGCATTTCCGCCAATGTCGGACGACTGATCAATCTCGGTTTCCAGAAGCGTCAAGCCACCATCCAGCGAAAGTTGCTCCGTAGCCTGCCATGCCAAATCGACTTCCACCCCGTAGGATGTCGCTTCATCGAGATTGGACAGCGAGTTGGACGTAATGCTTGAACCGTCGGGCAAGGCGAAGTTCACGAAGATGCGCGCCTGCGGGTCTTGATAATCCTGAAGAAATGCAGCGATGCTGTAAGTGAACGTATCGTCTGGTCGGCTCTTGTAGCCGACCTCATAGGCTGTGACGGTCTCTGCGTCGAACAAGCCCGCATCAGCGAAATGAGTGGCGTTATTCTGGACTTCGCCATTGAAGCCGCCCGATTTGTAGCTGTTGGAAACCGAGACATAAGCGTTGCCTTGGCCGAGTTCGTAGGAGAGGGCCGCGTTGCCCGAAAGCCGCGTCTCTTCGATCTCGTTCGCGCCTGCCGCCAGGCCGAGACCCCCGACATTATTGAAGCCAATCGTGCCATCCTCAAAGATGTGACGGCCGCTTCCCTGACCCTCAATCCGCTCATGCGTTACCCGCGCGCCGAGTGTAGCGGTCAACCGATCAGAGAGGTCGAATTCATTATAGGTGAAGGCGGCCAGAGCCGAACGGTCCTGCCTGATATCTGTGACCAGAGTCATCGCGCGTGCATCTGAGGTCGGGGTTGGCCCTGCCCGGCTGGCGGCGCCGACATAAGGACAGGTGCCGAGCAGCGTGTCGGCATCCAGGTCGCCGCACCAGATCGTATAGGTCTGGCTGAAATCTTCCAGCGATCCCGATACACCGATCATGGTGCTGGCGCCGTCCCAGTCTGTCTGCAGGCGGAATTCCTGCGAGAACTGCCGGAAGTCGCGGATATAGGCGAGGTTGGCGTTGAAGTTCGGATTGTCGAACAGGGCGACAGCCCCGTCAAAATCAAACCCGTAATCCTGATTGTACCCCTCGAAGGCCGTGAGAGATGTCAGCGTCCACCGCCCGACAGCGCGCTCATATTGGGCCGAGACGCCATAGAATTCATTGTCGGTATCCTGAACGCCGTCACGGCCCACCGCGATCTCATGGTCGTTAAGGTCAAGCGTATCATTGCGCGGCGCGGCATTGACGCCATTGTCTTCCTCATAGTGCGTGCGCACGAGCAGGGACCCACCAAACGCCTTGTCCCAATTGAGGCCGAGGCGCAAACCGAATTCATCCCGCACACCGCCCGCATCTTCCGGGCCGGCAACATTGTCGAGTGCGGCGTCGCGCGACAGGTACCGCCCGGCGAGGCGATAGCTGAAGCCATTATCGTAGTGCTCCCCATAGGCGCCATCCAGGTCAGCGCGATTCAGGTTGCCATAGCCCGCCCGAACATACCGGCGCTGGTCCTCGCCAGGTTTCGCGGAGATGAAATTGATCGCGCCCCCGGACGCGTTGCGGCCATACAGCGTGCCTTGCGGGCCTTTCAGAACTTCCACACGGGCAAGATCATACAGCATCAGGCCCGTCTGGACGTTGGTCGCCAGATAGACGCCATCGGAATAGACCGCAGCGGCGGTGGGCGTCAGGGCCTGATGGTCAACCGCGCCGATGCCGCGAATCTGGAAGGCGACCTGCGTACCGTTTGCGACAGCGGCCTCAACCCCGGTCAGCAGGTCAGTCATGTCCTCGGCACTGACATAAGCATCCGCCAGCGACAGATCCCTGGTATCAATCACGCTGACGGACATCGGAATGTCTGTCAGAGGCGTGGCGCTCGGGGTGGCGGTGGTGACGATCGTGTCCAGCCGGTTCACCGGGTCATCGGACTGGGCCGTGGCTGGGAGGGCAAAAGCGAGGAGGGCGAGCGGGGCGACTGAGCACTGAAATTTTTTCATGAGCGGCGATTACCAGCCGTTCAGAATGCGACGCAACTGCATTTAGCTGATGCCGAGGCTGCGTCAGCCAAAGCGACGTATTCTGGCAACACTATTACAGGATACAGGTTTAGCGCGGGGCGCGTTTTGCAAGGATGCGTTGCAGCGTCCG
>NZ_DFME01000020.1:0-32775 GCF_002375605.1 Hyphomonas sp. UBA3601
CCCCAGCGTTCCAGTGTGCCCGGCCGGAAATTCTCGACCAGAACATCGGCGGTCTTCACCAGTTCGCGCAGGATCGCCTGCCCCGCCTCCACGCGGAGGTTCATCGTCAGGGATTTCTTGTTACGACCGATGATCGGCCAGAACAGGCCGATGTCATCCTTCTTGACCGCGCCCCAGCCTCGGGCCGGGTCCGGCAAGCCGGGCGCCTCGACCTTGATCACTTCGGCGCCGAAGTCACCGAGTAATTGTCCACAGAAGGGGCCAGCGATCAGCTGACCGAGTTCGATGACGCGCAGGCCATCCAGGGGGCGTTTGGAGTCTGTCATTTGTCCTCAATGCACATTACATAGGCATCATGACAAGACGCATCGACATTGTAGAAGTCGGCCCGCGCGACGGGCTGCAGAATGATCCGGCCGACCTGACGACCGAACAGAAGCTGGAATTCATTGCCCGGCTGGAAGAGGCCGGCGTTCGGCGGATGGAATCCGGCAGCTTTGTCAGCCCCAAGGCCGTGCCCAAAATGGCGGATTCTGCTGCGGTCTTTGCAGGCGTCGACCGATCAAAGCCGACGCGCCATATCGCGCTGGCCCTGAACGAAAAAGGCGTGCGTCGCGCCATCGATGCCAAGGCTGACGAGATCAATTTTGTGCTCGTGGCCTCGGAAGCCTTCGGCATGCGCAATCAGGGCATGACCCCGCAGGACAGCGCGGACGCCCTGCTACAGATTGCCCCGCTCGTACTTGAGGCTGGCATCCCCCTGTCCGCCACGATATCGGTTGCCTTCGGGGATCCGTTCGACGGCGAAGTCGACATCAAGTTGGTCGGCAATCTCGCCGCGCAGGCCCAGCGCGCGGGCGTCAGCGAACTGGCGCTGGGTGACACGATTGGTGTGGCCGACCCGTGGGATGTCCGCAAGCGGATCGAGCGCGTGCGCATGGAAGCACCGGATGTCTATTTGCGCATGCACTTCCACGACACACGTGGCGCAGCGCTCGCCAATGTCGCGGCCGCCATTGATTGCGGGGTCGATGTCATTGATGCCAGCTGTGGCGGCATTGGCGGCTGTCCGTTTGCCCCGGCGGCGACAGGCAATGTGGCCACCGAGGATGTGGTCTACATGCTGGAGCGCGGCGGCTTCGAAACTGGACTGGACCTGAGCAAGCTGATCGAGACATCGCATTGGCTGGAAAAAGTGTTGGGGCACCCGATTGCGTCGTCACTCAGCAAGGCGGGCGGATTTCCCACTTGACCCTACTTCTTCGGGCCCTTCACTTCAGTAAGGGTCGTCGCCTTCACGGCCCGGCCGAGATCGACTTTCTTGCCATAGCTTGGCGCGCCGCTGGTGGCGCCTGAGACGGCGCTGCCGCCGCGCACTGTCTTGTTCGTCAGAGGCGGAATGGCCATCGCCTTGGGCTCTGGCGCGTTCTCGTCGAACAGGCTGGCCAATTGCTCCGTCATCGCACCACCGAGCTGTTCGGCGTCCACAATCGTAACGGCGCGTTTGTAGTAACGTGTCACGTCATGGCCGATGCCGATGGCGATCAGCTCCACAGGGCTCTTGGTCTCAATCTCTTCGATCACCTGCCGCAGATGGCGCTCAAGATAGTTGCCGACATTCACGTTCAGTGTGGAATCGTCCACCGGCGCGCCGTCAGAAATCACCATCAGGATCTTGCGCTGTTCCGGTCGCCCCAGCATCCGGTCATGCGCCCATAGCAAGGCCTCGCCGTCGATGTTTTCCTTCAGCAGACCTTCGCGCATCATCAGACCCAGATTGCGCCGCGCCCGGCGCCATGGGGCGTCAGCTTGTTTGTAGACGATATGGCGAATGTCATTCAGGCGCCCCGGTCCGGCGGGCTTACCAGCCTTGACCCAGTCCTCCCGCGAAAGGCCACCCTTCCACGCCTTTGTCGTAAAGCCGAGGATCTCCGTTTTCACGCCGCAGCGCTCCAGTGTGCGGGCCAGAATGTCCGCACACAGCGCCGCCACCATGATCGGCCGGCCGCGCATGGAACCGGAATTATCCAGCAATAGCGTCACAATCGTATCGCGGAACTCCGAATCATCTTCCTGCTTGAAGGAGAGCGGCGCTGTCGGGTCGGTGATCACACGCGTCAGGCGGGCCGTATCCAGCACGCCCTCTTCAAGATCGAAGCTCCAGGAGCGGTTCTGCTGTGCCATCAAACGTCGCTGCAGCTTGTTGGCAAGTTTGGACACCGCGCCCTGCAGTCCCTGTAACTGGTGATCGAGATAGGCGCGCAGCCGCGTCAGTTCCTCAGCGTCACAGAGGTCTGGCGCATTGGCGACTTCATCATTCTCGCGCGTGAAGACATTATAGTTGAACCGGTCGCGATCATCGCCATCCTTGAAGTTCGGGCGCAGCGGCTTGGTCCCGTCCTCATCATCATCAGGCGTGTCATCGGCCTCGGCGTCGACATCCATGTCGACGCTGACATTGGATTCCTCGCCCTCCATTTCCTCGGTGTCGCCCGCATCCATCTGCTCGGCGGAAGAACCCATCTGCTCTTCGGACTCCATGTCCTGATCGCCTTCAGAGGGCTGTTCATTCTCTTCGGACTGTTCCGAATCGTCCTGTTCCTGCGTTTCCACGTCTTCGCCCGGCGCATCGGAGGCGGTCAGGTCCCGGATCATATCGCGTACTGTGCGCGCAAAGCCGGGTTGATCGTGCAATTGCGCGATCAGGCGGTCGATGGCGCCGCCCGTCTCAGCCTCCACCCGTTCGCGCCAGACATCGGCCACGCGTTTCGCGCTGTCAGGCAAGGCGCGCCCGGTCAGCTTCTCGCGCAGCAGAAATTCGAGCGCCGGCGCGAGCACCGCCTCAGCGTCTTCTGCGCCCATCGCGAACTCGCCGGACTGGCAGCGATGGTCTAGGACAGCGTCGAGATTGTCGGCCGTACCGCGCATGGCATTGGCGCCCAGGCTTTCGATGCGCGCCTGTTCAGCCGCGTCATAGACCTTGCGGGGCAAATCCCCGCCGGGACGATGCGCGAAATGTGCCTCAGCATTGTGGTGCGCACGACGCAGGGCAATGGCATCTGCCTCGCCGCGAATGCGCGCAGCGATATGGGGTTCCAGCTGTTGTGGCGGCGTGCGCAGCGTGATCGTCTCACCGTCCCCGCCCACATCATTGCCAAAGCCGACCTCGACATCACGGTCTGCACTCATCGCTTTCGTGGTGGTGGCCAGCGCCTGCTTGAACAATTCCTGAGGAGAGGTGTCTTTGGACATGGCTGTGACTTAGCGCGGGGCTCCGGCTCAGGCGACCCTCACCATGAGGGCGCTTTCAGGCAGTTCCTCGGCGAAGCAGCGCTGGTACATTTCTGCCACCAGAGGCCGCTCCAGCTCGTCGCACTTGTTCAGGAACGTCATCCGGAACGCATGGCCAAGATCACCAAAGATGGCGAAGTTTTCAGCCCATGTGATCACGGTCCGCGGGCTCATCACTGTGGAGAGGTCGCCGCTCATGAACGCGTTCCGGGTCAGGTCGGCCAGCGTCACCATCTTGGCGAGCGTGTCTTCATCCACGCCCGTGGCCTTGGACTTCACGATCTCCACTTCAGCATCATGTTCCAGATAGTTCAGCGTGGTCACGATGCTCCACCGGTCCATCTGGCCCTGGTTCAGCTGTTGCGTGCCGTGATAGAGGCCGGTCGTGTCACCCAAACCAACCGTGTTGGTCGTGGCGAACAGGCGGAAATACGGATTTGGCTCAATGACGCGATTCTGGTCGAGCAGGGTCAGCTTGCCGCTAGCTTCCAGCACGCGCTGGATCACGAACATCACGTCCGGCCGGCCGGCATCATACTCGTCGAACGTGATCGCCACAGGGCGCTGCAAGGCCCAAGGCAGGATGCCTTCGCGGAATTCGGTGATCTGCGCGCCATCCTTCAGGACAATGGCATCCTTGCCGACCATGTCGATCCGGCTGACATGGCTGTCGAGATTGACCCGGATCATCGGCCAGTTCAGGCGCGCGGCCACCTGTTCGATATGGGTCGATTTCCCTGTGCCGTGATAGCCTTGCACCATGACGCGGCGATTGTGCTGAAATCCTGCCAGGATCGCCATCGTCGTCTGAGGATCGAAGCGATAGGCCTCGTCAATCGCTGGCACATATTCTGTGCGTGTCTTGAACCCATGTACGACCATGTCCGTGTCGAGGCCGAAAACCTCGCGAACATTGATTTCTACGGTCGGCTCCATGCCGTCCAGCACATCGGTATCACTCATCACAGTCATGGCATGCGTCTCGTCATCTATTGCATTGATGGACCTATCACACCTGACGCTTCCGCCAAGCGTGACATAGGGTCAAATGTGGGTTTGGTCCGCCGCGCGGCAACTCATTCAGCAGCTTGCCAGACGATTTCCCCGCCAATGATGGTCATTCGGGCCTGTGCATCAAGGATTTCAGCGGCAGGAATCGTCATCAAATCCCGGTCGAAGACGGAGAAATCCGCAATCTTGCCGACTTCGATCGTGCCGAGGTCATCCTCCTGGAAAGCTGCGAAGGCGGCGGCGGACGTGAACAGGGCCAGCGCCTGGTCCCGCGAGAGGGCCTGTTCAGGGTGCCACCCCTCCCCCGCATTACCGTCGAGGTCCTGCCGGGCCACCGCCGCATAGAATTCGATCAGGGGTGAGCCGACTTCAACCGGCGCGTCCGAGCCGCCAGCAACCACGGCGCCCCCGGCCAGCATGTCCTGCCAGGCATATGCGCCGGCCAACCGGTCCAGACCGAGCCGTGAGGGGGCGAACTTCAAATCGCCAATCGCATGAGATGGCTGCATGGAGGCAATCAGGCCCAGCTCTCCGACGCGCGCGACATCCTGCGGCGCGAAGATCTGCGCATGTTCAATCCGCCAGCGTAGCTTATCGCCATTCCCCAGCGCCTCGAAGGTTTCGAGAATGTGCCGGTTCGCAAGGTCCCCAATGGCATGGATGGCCAACTGGACGTCTGCGCCCTTGGCTTTCATCATCAAGTCGTGGAGCGACTCCGTATCGAGCAAGGAGAGACCATTGGTGTCCGGCTGGTCTGAATAGGGTGCGATCAACAGCGCGCCCCGGCTGCCAAGGGCGCCGTCCATATAGAGTTTCACAGCGCGATTGGTGACTGTGTCAGTCTCGAACTTCCGGGACTCCGCCACTTCGAAGGCGTCCACGTCGAAGGCATTGTAAACGCGCAGCGGCAGGCGCCCTTCCCCGTCGAGGCGGGCCATGATGGGCGCCTGGGATGCGCTGACGCTCATATTGTGAACGCCGGTCCAGCCCCGGCTGGCATAGGTATTGGCGCCAACCTCCAGAGCCGTCTCGACATCTTCTTCCGTTGGGGCCGCAAGCAGCTGGAAGACAGGGCCCATCGCATTGTCGATCACAATGCCCGTCGCTTTGCCGCTGTCATCCCGCTCCACCCGGCCGCCCGAAGGGTCTTCGGTCAGATCGTAAATGCCGGCCGCCTTCAGCGCGGACGTGTTGGCCACCAGGGCATGGCCATCCGCGCGCGTATAGATCACCGGATTATCTGGGCTGACCGCGTCGAGGTCTGCGGCGGAGGGCATGCGCCCTTCCGGCCAGCCGGTCTCGATCCAGCCGCGCCCGAACAGGACTTCGCCAGGAGCCTTGCCCTGGATCTCTGCCTCGGTGCGGGTGACAAGTTCATCTACAGAGGCGGTGCCTTCCAGGTTAAGCGTCAGTTCGCGCTGGCCAATCCCCATCAGGTGCGCATGGGCATCGGTGAATCCCGGAAACATGACTGCGCCTCCGAGATCAACAATCGTGACCTCGTCTTCGCTCCAGTCGGCCGAGGCGGGCGGCACAACGGCAACGATCCGGCCATCAGGCCCGACGACCACCGCGTCAGCGGTGGGCTGGTCAGCGACCCCGGTGTAAATTATGCCCCCGGTAAAGACGGTAAGCGCTTGCGTCTCATCCGTTTCAGATTGCGGAGCCCCGCCCGGCTGGCATGCTGCCAGAACCCCCAACGCCAGTGCAAAACCCAATACCCGCATGATCACATTCCCTCCAAGACGGGACCATGTGTGGCACGCACGGGCGCCCGCTGCCAGATTATGGACGTAAAAAAGCGCGCGCAGCCTGTGCCGCGCGCGCTTTCAAATCTCATCAGCCCAAAAGGGCCAGACCTTAGGCGACAGCTTTCTTTTCGATGTCGCGCTTGATCTTCAGGGCCTTGGAAGACAAGGCATCTTCCTTTGCCTTCGCCAGGAACGCATCCAGGCCGCCGAGCTTGTCGACAGTGCGCAGGGCTTTCGCCGCGATGCGCATGCGGAAATTCTGGCCCAGTGCATCGGAATGCAGCGTAACCTGTACGAGGTTAGGGCGGAAAATCCGCTTGGTTTTCATTTGCGAGTGGCTCACATTGTGGCCAGTCATCGGCTTGGTGCCGGTAAGTTCACATTCGCGGGACATGGCCTCGCTCCGAATAGGTCTATAGGGATCTCGAAGGCGCGTCGTTACAGGGCAGATGGCCCCCGTGTCAACTCTGAGGATCAGGCATTTCGGCAGTTTTCCGGTTGCAGGTGTCATCCGCTGTCATACTTGTTGAATGCAAACCCCATCCGAATGAGGCATGATCAGGGCATGGCTGTTCAGGTGGTGTTGGAGAAGACGGGGTATAGGGGATGTTGTAACCTAGTGCTCCGGAAAGGATTCTGGTTCAGATGAAACGCGCTTTCCTTCTTGCCTCTGCTGCAGGACTCGCCCTCGCTGGTTTTTCAGCTGCCGATACGGCCCCAAGCAGTGCGGCCCCCGCTGTCCTTGCCAATGTTAAGGCCGGTGAGGCCACACGCATGGTCTATGAACTGGAGGCGAAAGCCTATGTCCTGTTCATCCCGGCAACCGGCCGGGCCCATTTCGATGTCGAGATGCGCCCCGATACCTACAATATCAAATCACGCGTCAAGGTGACCGGCATCGCCGACTGGTTCGTGAATTACGACATGCACCTGCAGGCCTCCGGCTATACGCGCGGCGACGAGCTGAAGACCTATAATTACGTGTCGCAGAACCGGGACGGTAAAAAGAACCGCCGGGTCAATCTGACAATCACGGATGACGATTTCTCGATGACTGCCAATCCGGTCTTCGGGAATCTGGGCGAACCCCCGGCCACGGTTGAGCAGGTCCTCAAGACGAATGACCCGATTACCGCGCTCATCACATTCGCGCTCGAGCCCCGCGCGCCAGGTGCTGACCCGTGCGGCGGTCCGATCCGTCTGTTCGATGGTCGCCAGCTGACCTATCTGCACCTTGAAAATGCCGGCACGAAACAGATTGATGTGAAGGCTTGGTCTGGTGAAGCCATCGAGTGTCACATCACGATGGAAAAGGTCGCTGGCTACAAGAAGGACAAGTCTGACAATGACAATCTGTCAGGCATCGACGGCCCGCTACGCATGTGGCTCGCACCCCTGCCAAATGGTGCGACCGTTCCGGTGAAAATCCAGGCCGATACAGACAAGATCGGCAAAGTCACCCTTCAAGCCTCGAAACTCTATTTTGAGCCGGTTGTAACATCAGAAGCCGCGCTGAATTCTGACGGCGGCTAAACTCGTTACTTTTCGATGGGCAGGCTTCGCAGCGCATCGATCAGCTCAGACATGTCTTCTGGAAGAGGCGCTTCGAACCGAAGCGCCTCTTTCGTTATGGGATGTACAAAGCCGAGCACAGCGGCGTGCAAGGCCTGACGGGGAAAGGCGCGCGCCGCATTGGTTCCCGCAATGTGCGCATCGCTTTGCCCATGGACTGTAATCCCCTTGTGACGTCCATAAACCGGATCACCAATCAGCGGTGCGCCGATATGCGCCATATGCACCCGTATCTGGTGGGTCCGGCCAGTTTCCAGCTGGCATTCCATCAGCGCCGCTGCAGGCAGCCGAGTGCCCTTGTCTCTGGTCCCGAACGTTTCGAGTGCCCGGTAGTGCGTGACGGCGTTGCGGCCAACACCGCTTTCAGGGTTACGCACCACCGCCATCTTCTTCCGGTCTGCAGTGGACCGGGCGATCGGCATGTCCACCGTACCCGACAATGGCCGCGGCGCGCCGCGCGTCACCGCAAGGTATTTGCGTTCAATATCGTGTTTCTGGAACAGTTCAGACAGGCCGAGATGCGCCGCCTCGGTCTTGGCCGCGACCAGAACGCCGGTCGTCAGCTTGTCGATCCGGTGAACAATGCCCGGCCGCTCTACCCCGCCAATTCCCGAGAGTTGTCCCCGGCAATGATGGAGCAGCGCGTTGACCAATGTGCCGTCCCAGCTGCCGGGTGCCGGGTGGACTGCCATACCGGATGGCTTGTTGATGAGGATCAGGTGCTCGTCCTCAAACAGGACGTCGAGCGGGATGTCTTCCGGGTCTGGTGTTGCAGGAACAGGCTCCGGCAGCTTTATCAGATAGCTGGCACCGGCGATGGCACTGCGCTTCGGGTCCAGCACGGCCTCCCCGTCGAGCGTAACCGCGCCTTCAAGAATCAACGCTTTCACGCGCGAGCGCGACAATTGCTCAGCCTTTGAGGCGAGAAAAGTATCAAGCCGGGTGCCGGTATCGTCCGCAGTAGCAGTAATTTTCAGGGTGTCCATTGTGGCGCTTATAGACGAACTTCCGTCTGATCGTCATGCTATTGTCAACAGACCGGACTAGGGGAGGTTCGGAACACGGGAGAGAACCATGACCAAGATCACTCGACGCGGCCTGCTGGGCGCTGCTGCTACCGGAACCCTGAGTGTTGCCGCCTGCGCAACCACGGCTACCAATGTTGCGCCAAAGCCGGCGCCATATGCAGGCGAGGTTGAGTTCCTCCATGGAGTCGCATCCGGTGACCCACTCAGTGATCGGGTCATTATCTGGACCCGCGCCACCCCCAAGACCGGCACTGGCCCGATCCCTGTCTCCTACAGCGTTACCGATCCCGAAAATCCCTCCGCCCCACCTATCACCGGCACAGCTATGGCAACTGCATCGCGAGATTATTGCGTGAAGGTCGACGTTGCCGGGCTCAAGCCGGGCAAGGCCTATTCCTACGCCTTCAGCGTTGCGACCGAAGCGGGCAATGTCGACTCGCCGGAAGGTCGCCTGAAAACAACGGCGCTTCATGGGGACGCCCCCGTGCGCATGGGCGTAGTTTCCTGCTCAAACTGGCAGTTTGGATATTTCAACGCCTATGAAGCGTTGTCGAAGGAAGAAGACCTCGACGTCATTCTTCATCTTGGTGACTATCTGTACGAATATGGCGTGGATGGTTACGGAGCTGAAGTGGCGACCGAGATTGGCCGCGTTCATGATCCGATCACGGAGATGGTCACGCTCGCCGACTACCGCATGCGCCACGCGCAATACAGGAGCGACCCTGCCCTGCAGGCTGCACATGCGCTCGCGCCATGGATTTGCACATGGGATGATCATGAAAGCACAAACAATTCCTATCGGACGGGCGCCCAGAATCACAATCCAGAAGAAGGCGAAGGCGATTGGTCGGATCGCAAACAGGCTGCCATTCAAGCCTACTTCGAGTGGATTCCATTGCGTGAGCCCGCTGCGGGTGAAATCACATCCGCCGTCTGGCGGAGTTTCACCTTTGGCGATGTCGCCACCATCCATGCTCTGGAAAGCCGCCTGACGGGGCGCTCACCCGATGTCAGCTGGTTTGATGCGCTCACCGGCGTTACCGACCAGGACGTCATGATGCAACGCGTCGCCGAGACCCTGGAGACAATCAATGATCCAGCCCGCACCATGCTTGGATCAGAGCAGGAAGCCTGGCTGTCCGGCGAGCTCAAAAGCTCGGTCGAGCGCGGCAAGGCCTGGCAGGTTCTCGCCAACCAGGTCGTGATGGCCCGGACAAAACTGCCGAATTTCCAGGAAACTCTGACGCCTGAACAACTCGCCGCGCAAGACAACGGCTTTGTCCAGACCATGGTTGGCTTTTCAGCGCTGGGCCTGCCATTCAATCTGGATGCGTGGTCCGGGTTCCCTGCTGCTCGCGAACGGCTCTACGCGGGCGCCGCTGCGGCAGATGCGAAACTGATCACACTGGCAGGAGACACACACACGGCCTGGGTGAACACGCTCTATGACGCCGAGGGTGGCAAACGCGGCGTCGAGTTCGGGTGCACCTCGATCACTTCACCGGGCACAGGCGCCTACATTAAGGGAATCCCCGATCTGGGCGAACAATTCGCCGACGCAAACCCGGAAGTGAATTGGCACGATCCGTTCAATCGTGGTTACACAATCGTCACCCTGTCGAAAGACACGGCGCGCGCAGAGTATCGCACCGTGTCGAACATCCTGAGCCGAGACTATGCGGTTGAAACGGTAGCTGTGTACGAAACAAGCCAGGAAAATGGCACACTGAGCGATCTGGTAAGCGTCGCCTAGTCGAGGATACCGGCGAGGCTGGAGCGCCCACCGTCCAGCTTCAGCAGCTCGCCGGTAACAATGGCGGCTTCTGGAGAAGACAGGTACCGGGCAGCATCTGCAATTTCATCAGCAATCGCTGCGCGCCCCAAGGGGGTGCGCCGGGTTGTCCAGCTTTCAATACGCTCTTCACGAGGGCGGATGGCGATGATGCCGTTGACGCGTATTTGTTGTTCAGCCAGCTCGACAGCGCCGGCCTTGATGACACCCAGTACGGCAGATTGGGTAATCGTCTCAGTGAACCGTCCTGGCATGGTTGCCATGGCCGAATAGGACAGGACGAACGTGACGGCCCCCTTCTGGCGGATGCGTTCAACACCAGACTCAGGCAGGTCTTCTTGCTCAGAAATCCGTTCGGAAAAGACCTTCAACGCCAAGGCCGCGCCGCGTGTGGCCTTGGCCACCGCCTTGTCGAATTTCTCCTGCGCGAAGTCTTCCAGTGAATCTGCAGCTTCAATATCCGGAATGACGATCAGATTGTCGACTCGGCCAAACGCCTCGACCGCTACGGTTAGCGCGTTGCGCAGACCGAGCCGCGTATGCAACTCACCATGATGGAGCAATACTTCGTCTGGCACAGCGTTACGTGAGGCGGCTATCCGGTCATCAGAAGGGTCAGCCGCGACGACATGATGACCAAACTTGCTGAACCGACGTGCGACAGCGTCTCCAACCTCACGGCCGAGACCCAGGATGACCGTGACGGGCTGAGCCATAGCCCCTAGGCCCTGGTATCTGTTGTTGGATCAGCGACAGGTCGGCTACGCCTTGTGCGGATGTCATCTCCGACCACGGACAGACGGTCGTTCAGCCGGTGTAGCGCTGCCAGAATTTCGGCCAACAAGCGTACGACGATGTAAAGAAAGCCGAGTACAGTCAAACTGGCGACGATACGTCCGATTCCATGGAAGACATGGCCGCTGAAGATCTGTCCCAACCCTGATAGCACAGCGAACGCTGCGGCTATGAGGAACAGTATGGCGAGGACGCCCGTAGCCTGTTTGACGGCTCCAAGCGTCATCGCTCTTTCCTGATCAAAAATCTCGCGCATGCGTTTTCCTTATGCCTGCTGAAATTCAGGCTAGGGCACAAAGATGAAGGCGAGGTTTCGAGGCCCTAGCTCGCTTCCAACACGTGAAGCTGTTGCTTGATCTGCAGTTTTTCGCGCTTAAGGCGTTTTAATCGAAGGGCATCTGCCGACGGTCGTTTCTGTTCCTCGTGGATAATCTCGTCGAGTTTGCGGTGCTTGTTGGCGAGCTCATTGATCCGGCCTTTAAGCGACATGGCAGTCTCCTTCTTGCTGTTAAGTTGTTGTGTCTTAACGGCAACAGTAAATCACAAGAGGTTGGGGGCGTCACGGGGGGCGGCCCCCGGAATCGCGCTCAAACGCGTGAATTATTGTTTACCTGCCTGCTGGCTGGTTTTCCTGCGCGCTTTCTGGGCGAACATCGCCTGGTCGGCCAGTGCCAGCAGGCTTTCAGCGTTCTGGCCCACCTGCCATTCGACCACACCACAGGACGCGCCGATCCGGACTCCCGGATGGGCATCATCGCCATCACTCCGCACCACCAGCTGGTCGACTTCATGTGTGAGCTGCTCTGCCTTCAGCCGGCTGTCGTCCACATTGGCCTGCGCCAAAACGATTCCGAATTCATCCCCGCCTAGTCTGCCCACGATATCGGTCTCGCGCGTATGGCGCAGCAACAGCTCCGCGATACGGATCAGCACCTCATCGCCCGCCGCATGCCCGAACACGTCATTGACCTGTTTGAAGTGGTCGAGATCGATATAGATCATCGAAAGCGGTGTTCGGAACCGCGCCGCAAGGGCGATTTCACGCCGGATCTCTCGTTTGAAGGCCCGCCGGTTGAAGACGGGACACAGTGCGTCATTGTCGGCGAGTGAAACCGCCTCATCAAGCGCGTCTCGCAACTCATCTGCGTCTTCGCGCAAAACCAACACTTCATCACAGAGGGCTTCAATGGCGGCGCGGGCCCTGAAATCCAATGCTGACAGGTCAACGCCCAGCACATTCAGCAGTGCCAATCGTTCCGTCGCCTTTGGAGTGTAGAAGTCGTCCGCCATGTCGGAAGGTTAAGCAAATATTACGCCGAGATACAGTCATTCCTGCCGCGTGAGCCAACACGCTGGCAGTTGACGCCGCAACCCGCTTACTTATGTTGCGCGTTTTCCAGCGGCGAGGCTTCCCATGACGGACACAGATTCCCCACAGGTCGGCATTATTATGGGTAGCCAGTCTGACTGGCCAATCATGAGGTTGGCCGCTGAGATCCTCGAGGAACTGGGTGTTACGCACGAAACCCGCATCGTGTCCGCCCACCGCACACCTGACCGATTGGTTGAGTATGCAAAATCCGCGCGCGGACGCGGCATGAAGGTCATTATCGCTGGCGCTGGCGGCGCTGCCCATCTGCCCGGCATGGCCGCGTCGATGACCCCCCTTCCCGTGCTTGGTGTGCCAGTTCAGTCGCGGGCCTTGTCCGGCATGGATAGCCTGCTTTCCATTGTCCAGATGCCGAAAGGTGTGCCCGTCGGCACGCTGGCCATCGGTGAGGCTGGCGCGTCGAATGCCGGACTGCTGGCTGCGTCGATCATCGCCCTTCAGGATCCTGTCGTCGCAGACAAGCTGGATGCGTTCCGCCAGGCCCAGACGGACAAGATTGGCGAGTCTCCAGAGGCATGACGATGATCGCGCCCGGTCGCACCATCGGGATACTGGGCGGCGGCCAGCTCGGCCGTATGCTGGCTAGCGCCGCGAACCAGCTTGGCTTTGATGTCCACATTTTTTGCCCGGAAACGGACTCCCCGGCGTCGCGCGGTGCGCGCAAGACTTGGAATGCCGATTACCTCGACGCCGATGCAATGCGTGAGTTCGCAAAATCCTGCGATGTCGTCACACTCGAGTTCGAGAACATCCCGGTCGAAGCAACAGACCTGATTGCGTCATGCGGAGTCGCGCTGCATCCCGGGCCCAGATCTCTCGCCATCTCGCAGGACCGCGCCGAAGAGAAGGCATTCCTGAACCGGATCGGCATTCCAACAGCGCCCTACGAAGTCATTGAGTCGGCAGCTGACATTCCTCCTGCCCTGAAGCGTGTCGGGGGCACGGGCGTGCTGAAGACCCGCCGCGATGGATACGATGGCAAGGGGCAGACTTGGGTCCGTGCGGCTGACGAGGCCCAGGCGGCATGGTCCGCCATTGGAGAGGCCCCAGCAGTGCTGGAAGCAGCCATCCCCTTCGAGTGTGAAATTTCAGTCATTGTCGCCCGTTCCAGCGCCGGTCAAACGCTGAGTTGGGCACCCCCACGCAACATGCATGAAGACGGCATTCTGGCCCGGTCGGTCGCGCCATCCGGTCTCAGCAAAGCCGTTGAAACCGAAGCCCGCGAAAAGGCCATGAAACTGGTCGACGCCCTCGACCATGTCGGCGTCCTCACCCTTGAATTCTTTGTACTTTCAGACGGGACGCTTCTGGCCAACGAGTTCGCCCCAAGGGTTCACAATTCCGGTCATTGGACACCGGAAGCCTGCCAGACAGGCCAGTTCGAACAGCATATCCGCGCCATCTGCGGCTGGCCCCTCGGCGATACCCGCCGCCTCCATGACGCAGAGATGCGAAATCTGATCGGTAATGAAGGCTTGGTTGACCCGACGAAGCTGAACGCCGATGAGACTCTGACCCTGTATGGAAAGAGAGACGCCCGACCCGGCCGCAAGATGGGACACATCACGCGCCGGATTGCCCCCAGAAAGGACTGAATGCATGCTGCTTCCCGTTTCGACCTGGACTGACATCGAAACCTGGCTGAAGACGTCCAAGACCATCGTCATCCCGATTGGCTCCATGGAGCAGCACGGGCCGAATGGTTTCATCGGGACGGATGCGCTGTGCCCTGAAATCATTGCCCACGAAGCCGAAAAGCTAGCGCCGGAGGACATGCTGGTCGGCCCAACCTTCAGTGTCGGCTGTGCCCAGCACCATCTCGGCTTTCCCGGCACGATCACGTTGCGCCCCTCAACCATGATCGCTGCAATGGCGGACTGGACCGAAAGCCTGATGCGGCACGGCTTTGAGCGTATCTACTGGCTGAACGGCCATGGAGGAAACATCGCCACGATTGAAGCGGCCTTCTCTGAAATTCACGCCCGGCGCAGCTTTGACCCGCGCGGCGAGGACAATCGTCACGGCCTGAGTTTGAAACGTCGCGACTGGTGGGATTTCAAATCCGTCATGTCCTTGTGCAACCAGCTCTACCCGGTCGGTCATGGCAGCCACGCCACCGCATCGGAAGTTTCGGTGACATATTACGGCTACCCCGATCATGCCCGCACAGATGTGGAAATGACGCCAAAAATCGCCCCGAACGGCAAGATTGGTGATGCCGTGCAATATCGCCGCGACTTCCCGGATGGCCGTATCGGATCGGACCCCACGCAATCGAATGTGGAAGACGGCGGAAAGATCGTGGCAGCCGCTGCGCAGGCGGTGCTGGACGAGGTACGCCGCTTCTCCGCATAGAGCGGGTCGCTTCTACTTTAGGCCACTGGCCAGACTCGCCGAAGAACGGTATCACGAGGCTCCCGGGAAAGGATCTGTCGCGAAGAATGCTGGACATTCAGAAGCTGGAGAAATCCTTTGGTGAAAAGCGGGCCGTGCAGGGCCTGTCCTTCACCGTAGAAAAGGGAACCGTGCTCGGTTTTCTCGGCCCGAACGGGGCGGGAAAGTCGACCACGATGCGTATGATCGCGGGTGTGTTGGAGCCGGACTCCGGCGACGCCACGATTGACGGCAAGTCAATCGTCTCAGCCCGTCGCGAGGCGCAGGCCGCTTTGGGCTACCTGCCCGAGGGCGCGCCGCTATATGACGACATGACCCCACCAGAATTCCTCGCCTTCATGGCGGCTGCTCGGTCCCTCCCCCGGTCCGAACGTAAATCGGCAATCGAACGCGCCATTGCGGACTCTCGCATTTCCACCGTTTGCGGACAAAGGATCGGATCGCTCTCCAAGGGCTATCGCCGCCGTGTCGGCCTGGCCGGCGCCATCCTGCATGATCCACCAGTCTTGCTGCTGGACGAGCCCACCGATGGCCTAGACCCCAACCAGAAGCGAGCTGTGCGCGCCCTGATCGCGCGTATGGCGCCGCGCAAGGCGATTGTCATCTCCACGCACACGCTGACCGAAGTTCCGGCCATGTGTACCCGCGCCATTGTTGTGGATCGCGGCCGTATTGTTGCCGACGAGACGCCCGAAGGCCTGTTGAAGCAATCTGCAGATGGCACGCTTGAAAGCGCGTTTACGCGGCTAACCGACCAGGCAGAGGCCGAATCCGCATGAACCGGTTCCGTCAACAATTCGACAGTTTCCTGCCGACCTTCCGGCGCGAGCTTGGCGCATACTTCGCAACACCTATGGCCTATGTTTTCCTCGCCGTGTTCCTGCTCTCTATTGGCATGTTCACATGGGAGGCCGCCCGCTTCTTCGATACAGGCACTGCAGACCTGTCCCCGTTCTTCGTCTGGCATCCCTGGATCTACATGATCTTCCTGCCAGCGCTCGCCATGCGCCTCTGGGCAGATGAAACCAGTGCCGGAACCGACGAGCTGCTGCTTTCCCTGCCCCTCGGCATGCCGGGCCTGGTGCTGGGAAAGCTCTGCGCCGCATGGACCGTCGCGGCTGTCGGGCTGGTCCTGACGCTACCCATGTGGATCACCGTCAATTATCTCGGCAATCCTGACAATGCTGCCATCGCGCTGACCTATTTTGTCAGCCTTCTGATGGCTGGCTCCTACCTCTCCATTGGGGCCGCTATCTCCGCCCTCACCCGCAGTCAGGTCACCGCCTTTGTTATGAGTGTTGTCGTGGCCTTCGTGTTCACAGCCGCTGGATGGCCCCTCGTCTTGTCCGGTGTGAAGAGCCTGTTCGGCGCGGGCCTTGCCGACCTGGTGGCCCAATTCTCATTCCTGTCGCATTTTGAGGCTGCGCAGCGCGGCGTGCTGGAATTGCGGGCCGTTCTGTTCTTCGTCGGCTTCATGACGCTGTGGACCATCCTCAACGGCCTGTGGGCATCTCGTCAGAGGCTCGGCTGACATGAAGGCGAAACACTACCTCATCATCGCAACAGCGCTCACGGCAATCATTTTCGTTGCGGCAAACCTTCTTGTACAGAAGGTCTTCACTGGCGCGCGCATCGATTTTACCGAGAACAATCTCTACACACTCTCGGACGCGACAAAGTCGACATTGGAGTCCGTGGCAGAACCAGTCGATCTGACTTTTGTCTACACACGTAGCGCCGGGCAGGATTTCCCGGCCATCCGCGCCTATGCCGCGCGTGTACGCGAATTGCTGCAAGTCTATGAGAGCCAGTCCGGTGGCAATGTCCGCGTGACCGAGATCGACCCCCTTCCCTTCTCGCCGGCTGAAGACCAAGCGCTCGCCGCGGGCATCACTGCGATCGATACAAACGGCAGCGATCCGCTCTATTTCGGCATCATCGGTCGCAACTCAATTGACGACCAGCGGGTCATTCCCTTCCTCGCACCCGAACGGGAGGTGACACTAGAATACGACCTGACCCGTATGGTTGCGCGGCTGGACGATCCAGATCCGCCCAGAGTCGGGATCCTGTCTTCGCTGCCCGGCATGACCGCACCCGGAGGTGAAGGTGGGTACACGCTCCTGCGCGACATACACAAATCGTTCGATGTCGAACCAATCGCGGAAACTTTTCAATCATTGCCTGAAGACCTGGACGTCTTGCTCATCGCTCAGCCGCCACTTCTGTCCCCACGCCAGGAATGGCTGATCGACCAGTTTATCTTGCGAACAGGTCGCGCCGTGATTCTCGTGGACCCCGCTGCCAAGACGGTCGCAAGCACGGGTCCGTTCAACATGAGTGACGCGGCCACGTCCTCCTCCCTCATGGCTTGGGGAGATGCCTGGGGTGTGGAACTGTCGACCGCCGCGGTCGCTGACGCCGCCAGCGCCCTGCCCGTTCCGGTCGATACCGGTGGCGGACGCATAGAGGAACTGGCGCATCCGCTGTTTCTTGGCATACCAGCCGGAGACATGAATCAGGATGACCTGATTACCGCAGACCTCAGCCGAGCAGTCAATTTCGGCGCACCGGGAGCTTTCTCTACTGAAGACTTGGCCGCGACCCTTGAGATGACGCCCTTGCTCTCCACAGGGCCAAGCCCTTCCTTCATTGATGCATCGGACGCCATCACCGACATGGCGCCCCAGCAGGTGCTGCGTCAGTATCAAACTGAGCCAGCCCCGCTCGTCCTAGCCGCAAGACTGTCCGGCAGGCTGAGCACGGCCTTCCCGCAAGGTGCGCCGGCTTTCGATGAACCGTCCGATCCAATGCTGGCAGAGATCGCGCGCGCTGAAGCCGCCGCGGCCCTGCCCCACATTTCGCAAAGTGAAACCGATGCACAAATCGTCCTCGTCGCTGATGTCGATTTCATTGCAGATGACTTCTACATAATTCCCAACGAACAGATCGTCGTTGCCGACAATGGCGCGCTGGTCCTGAATGCGTTGGACGCACTGGCTGGGAGTGGAGAACTCTCACGCCTCCGGTCGCGTGCGCCCAGCCTGCGCCGCATGGGGCGAATAGACCGTATGCGGGAAAATGCCGAAGCGATCTATTTCCGCCAGCAATCAGCTCTGCAGGACAATCTCCAGACGGCGCAGGCGCGATTGGAAGAGTTGCAGGCCATCGGTGCAACGGATGGATTTTTCTCTGGCGACCTCGAGGCCGATCTGACCGAAGCCGAGCGTACGGAACTTTTGGACCTCCGCCAGAAGATCGTCGAGTTGCGCGCCCGATTGCGGGAAATCGAGCGCAACTACCGGCGCGACATCGACCGTCTCGAAGGCACGCTCAAAGCCATCAATATCTGGGGCGGCCCATTTCTGGTCTGTTTGATCGGACTATTCGTCTGGTATCGCCAGAAGCGGAAAGCGACAGCATGAGCGATGTGAGATCAAAACAGCGGATTCGTCGTCTCCAGATTATGGGAGGCATTGCGATTGGCCTGACTGCACTGACATTTACTGCCCATAGTCTTCACGGCCCATCTGCGCGGTCGTCTGAACGCGACGGCCAGCGGGTGATCCCCGATTTTGCCGCCATTCGCGCCGATGCCAGCGAGATTCGTGTGACCTTGTCTGATGAAGCCTACACGCTGGCCAACACGCAGGATGGCTGGAAAATGGGAGGCCCGGACGGTTATCCCATCCGCCCCGACCGGCTTGCGGAACTTGCAACGGGCCTTGAAGGCCTGAGCTGGGGCGAAGGGCGCACGCGCGATCCCGACAAGCTGAATCGTATCGGTCTTGGTGACCCGCGAGATGGCGGCACTGGTGCATTGGTCGAAATTCTTGATGAGGATGGCAAGATCACGGCCGCCCTGATTACGGGGCGCAAGGACAGCCGCGTCTATGGTCGCCTGCCAAGCGAGGAACAGGCCTTTCAGGTCAACGGGGACTTGCCGCCACTCTATAGTCATGACGCTTGGCTCGATTTCGATATTCTGGACATCAATTCAGACGCCATCTCGGCCGTAAGGCTCTTCGATTCCATGGGCGAGAGTCTGTATTTGCAGCGCTCTGTCGGATCGAGCGACCGCAGCTTTGTCCCTGGTCCGCCTTTTCAGGACTTCAGATTGGTCAGCCGTCTTGCTGCCTCTACGCCCGCCCTCGCCCTGACGCGGTTTGCACCCATTGGGGTGAAGCCAGCCAGCAAACTGCAAACGCGCACTGTCGCGCGCCATATCACCGAGACCCATGACGGGTTGGAAGTCGAGCTTCGCGCTTTCAGGGAGCCTGATGGGTATTTCGTGACCCTGCGGGCCATTGAAGCCGGCGAAGGCGCCCATCGCGGCAGCACGATCAATGACAAGGCCGAAGGCTGGGCCTATCAGCTGGCAGAGTATGACTGGAATGAATTCACGCCGCGCGTGTCCTCAATTGTGAGAGCGCCGGTCATGGCTATCGAGACCAGACAGCCTGCCCAGCCCTGATCAGGGCGCGATCACCATTGTTTCGAGAACAGGGCCGAAACCAGCTTCCTGGACAATAATCGCACAACCAGACTCACAATGCGGAACACTGAGTTCGACTGGATTTCCCAACCATGGCCCAAGTGCAGATACCCGCGTAACCGGATGAAGCATATCGGTCGTGTTGGCTTCACCGGAAAGGTAATCAACAAGCCAGATATCAGCCAGATCCGGCACTTGTCCCGACAGACGAATTTTGTCGCCGGTACGCACAAGTTGGACATCGAAATCTGACTTGTCCTGAATCTTCGCAAGCGCCCGCTCGACATAGTGGCGCTTGTTGCCTGCGCATTGTTCCTGTCCATTATAAACCGTTTGCGGCGTATAAGGGCCGCGCAATCGAAAGCGATCTGTATAGCCCCGCTGTCGATCCTTGGATTCCGTCATCGCCATCGGGTCCTTGTCGCCAAGATAGTCCCAATAGTCGACGGACCAGGTCAGCACGAGCAGGTCATCGCGCTCGGCATTCACCGCTTTCAACGTTTTGTGGGCTTTTGGGCAGGCGCGGCAATTCTGGGACGCAAACAGCTCCACCAATACCGGACCTTCGGCAAAGGCGGGTGCCACCATGAGTTCCATGGCAAGCAGGAGGGAAAGCACAATTCGTATCATTTCAGTCCCAGTTTATAGAGCCAACTCCGCTTCCGTGACAGTCACAGGGATGTGAGGGCTGCAAAAAAGCCCCCACAGCACGCTGCAGGGGCTCTCTGATCAGAAATCGCGAACCGCTCAGGCTGCTGCGCGGGCGAGGTTCCGCAGCACATAGTGCAGGATGCCGCCATTGCGGTAATAGTCGAGTTCGTTCTCGGTATCGATGCGAACCGTCGTATTGGCGGTAAAGCTCGTACCGTCTTCGCGTGTGATCTCCACGGCGAGCGTCTGGCGCGGCTTGATTGAATCGATTCCCTTGATGGTCACCTGCTCTTTACCGGTCAGGCCGAGCGACGCGGCACTCTCCCCGTCAGCAAATTCGAGTGGCAGAACACCCATGCCGATCAGGTTTGACCGGTGGATCCGCTCAAAACTGCCCGCGATGACGGCGCGAACGCCCAGCAGGACCGTACCCTTGGCCGCCCAGTCACGCGACGACCCATTGCCGTAAAGATCGCCAGCAAACACAACAAGCGGTGTGCCTTCGGCTTCATACTTCATGGCCGCATCATAGATCGGCATCTGCTCAGCGTCCGGATAGTGTACCGTCACGCCGCCTTCGACACCCGGAACCATCTGGTTCTTGATGCGGATATTGGCGAACGTGCCGCGCATCATGACTTCATGGTTGCCGCGGCGCGAGCCGTAGGAGTTGAAGTCCAGCGGAGAGACCTGGTGTTCCTGCAAGTACACACCAGCCGGGCTGGAGGCCTTGATCGATCCGGCCGGAGAGATGTGGTCGGTCGTGATGGAATCACCAAACAGTGCCAGGACGCGCGCGTTCTCGACGTCCGCCGGCGCGTCGATGTCCAGGCCCATGCCTTCAAAGTAAGGCGGGTTCTGAACATAGGTGGAGGCTGGAGGCCAGCTATAGGTCTGGCCACCGGACACTTCGATGCCCTGCCAGTGCTCGTCGCCCTTGAAGACGTCGGAATAGCGCTCGGCAAACATTTGCGGCGTCACGGCTTTCGACATAATCTCGGCAATCTCGTGCGAGGTTGGCCAGATGTCTTTCAGGAAGACGTCATTGCCGTTCGTGTCCTTGCCCAGCGGATCCTTGGTCAGGTTCACGCGCAGCGAACCTGCGATGGCATAGGCGACGACCAGCGGTGGAGAGGCAAGATAGTTGGCCTTGATGTCCGGGCCGATCCGGCCTTCGAAGTTACGGTTGCCCGACAACACCGAACAGGAGACGAGATCGCCATCGGCGATCGCTTTCGCCAGTGGGGCTTCGAGTGGACCGGAATTACCGATACACGTCGTGCAACCATATCCGACGAGGTTGAACCCGAGCGCATCGAGTTCATCCGACAGGCCGGCCTTGTCGAGATAGTCAGTGACAACCTGCGAGCCCGGCGCAAGGGATGTCTTCACCCAGGGCTTGCGGTTCAGGCCCAATTCGCGCGCTTTCTTGGCCACAAGGCCAGCAGCAATGAGAACGGACGGGTTGGACGTATTCGTACAAGATGTAATCGCCGCAATGAACACGTCACCATGCGTGACGGTGTAGTCCTTGCCTTCGACCGCGATTGGTTCAGCGGCATCGGCTGCCTTGCTGAATTCCTTCGCCATGGCTTCGGCAAAGGCGGTGTCGCCTTCGGACAGCAGGACGCGATCCTGCGGACGCTTCGGGCCGGAAATCGACGGCACAACTGCGCCAAGGTCAAGTTCCAGCGTATCAGTGAAGATCGGCTCAGCCTGTTCCGGACGCCAGTAGCCCTGTGCCTTGGCATAGGCCTCGACGAGGGCAACACGCTCGGCGTCACGGCCGGTATTGGTGAGGTATTTGACGGTGTCCTCATCAACCGGGAAGAAGCCACAGGTCGCGCCATATTCCGGCGCCATGTTGGAGATCGTCGCCTGGTCTTCGAGGGTCAGGTTCGACAGGCCCGGGCCGTAGAATTCGACGAATTTGCCGACGACGCCCTTGGCGCGCAGCATTTGCACAACTGTCAGCACGAGGTCGGTCGCTGTGGCGCCTTCTGCCATCTTGCCGTCAAGACGGAAGCCGATGACTTCCGGGATCAGCATGGAGACTGGCTGACCCAGCATGGCTGCTTCGGCTTCAATGCCGCCAACGCCCCAACCGAGCACGGCGAGGCCGTTGATCATGGTCGTGTGCGAGTCGGTGCCGACGCAGGTGTCAGGATAGGCAACGGTTTCGCCGTCTTCATCTTTTGTCCAGACCGTCTGGCCCAGATATTCGAGGTTCACCTGGTGGCAGATGCCGGTGCCCGGTGGCACAACGCGGAAATTCTTGAACGCAGTGGAACCCCAACGCAGGAACTCATACCGCTCCTGGTTGCGCTTGTATTCGATTTCGACGTTCTTTTCGAAGCTGTTCTCGCCGCCGAAGCTGTCGACCATGACCGAGTGGTCGATGACGAGGTCGACCGGGACTTGCGGGTTGATCGCGTCTGCTGACGCGCCGAGCTTCTGCGCGGCATCGCGCATGGCTGCAAGGTCAACCACAGCCGGAACCCCGGTGAAATCCTGCATCAGCACACGAGCCGGACGGTAGGCGATCTCGTGGCTGACACCGCCCTTGTTCTCAAGCCAGGATTTGAATGCGAGAATGTCGTCCTTGGTGACGGTCTTGCCGTCCTCATGGCGCAACATGTTCTCAAGCAGGACCTTGAGGGACGCAGGCAGGCGGGAAACGTCGCCAAGACCGTTTTCTGCGGCTGCGGACAGCGAGAAATACGTGTAGGTCTTGCTACCGACGGTGAGTGTGCGTTTTGACTTGAAGCTGTCGAGGGACGGCATGGGGAGGGAACCTCGCGTCTGAAATTATCGATCTGCGGCGATGAGCCGCCGCGCTGGTCTGTCTCATATAGGCCCTAGTGCATTGAGGCAATTGGGACAAAGGGTCTAAACGGGACATATGAGCGCCAGCGCCCTCCTTTCCGCAGCCGATATCGGCATGATCCGCGGCGAACGCCTCCTGTTCCGGGAGGTGTCCCTGTCCTTGGCGCCGGGCGAAGCAATTGTCCTGCGCGGCCCGAATGGCGCGGGCAAGACGACGCTGCTGCGTATTCTCGCAGGCCTGACGCAGGCCGAGACCGGCACAATTGACCGCAACGCGCCGCATCATTGGGTGGCCCACCGGGACGGATTGAAACCGCATGAAACGCCGCGAGAGCATTTGACCCTCTGGGCACGCGCATGGGGACAATCCACAACAGACATCGAGCCTCTCCTGGACAAAATGGGGCTTTCGCGTCCGTCAGATGTGCCCGCCAAGCACCTATCGGCCGGACAGCGCCGCCGGACCGCCCTTGCCCGCTTGCACCTCGAATACCGCCCCGTCTGGCTGCTGGATGAGCCGCTAACCGCGCTCGATTCCGAGGGGCGGACGCTCCTGCTCGGGATGATCGAGCAGCACCGGCAGTCGGACGGTGTGGTGGTTGCAGCCGTCCACGGCGATGCAGGCTTCCACGCAACACGCGAGGTAGAGATTTGAAATATTTCTTTTTCGGAATCTGGGCTGTCTTGGGATGCCTTTTCGGTTTTGCAGCAACTTATGTTTGCGGCTGGAAAAATGGAACCGATGGCCTGGAATGTGGCATTCCAGTCTTGGTGTTCTTTCTAGGTCTCGGCTTTGTTCACTGGCGAAAGCTCCGCCGATATGGCTAGCCCCGCACCCATCTTCTCCGCCTTCCGGCAAGCGCTGGGCGAAGCCTGGGCGGGCGGCGCCGGCGCGCTGCTGCCGGTGGGCTTCTTCGCAGGGGCGGCTGTCCTCGTGCCACTCGGCGTCGGAACGGACCCGGAAACCCTGCGCACGATTGGTCCCGGGATTCTGTGGGTTTCGCTGGCGCTTTCCAGTCTCGTAACATTGGAGCGCATCTTTCAGGCGGACGCCGAAGATGGCTCGCTGGATCTCTGGTTACAGACCAGCGCCCCCGCCGCCTCTATTGCCGCAGCAAAGACATTTGCGCACTGGCTGACCGCTGGCCTGCCCCTCGCCCTGCTCTCCCCCTTGCTGCTCCTGATGTTCCAGGCCCAGATTGGCGGCGCATTGCTTGAGAACATGCTGTACTATGCGATTGGCGGGCTGGCCTTTTACTTCTGGGGCGGCGTAGGGGCAGCACTCGCCGCGACCGTACGCCGAGGCGGACTGTTGATCAGCCTGATCGCCCTGCCCCTTTACGTCCCCACCGCCATATTTGGCGCCCTCGCCATGGGAGACGGCCCAAGCAGCGCCGCCGCCCCATTATTTCTCGCTGCCTCAACGCTGTTTGCGTTGGCTGTCGCACCATTTGCCATGGGTGCAGCCCTGCGCTTGGCGGCAGACTGAGGGAAGGGTATTCCGAACGCGATGTTTTCCTGGTTCGCCAATCCGCACCGTTTCCTGATGCTGTCCAGCTGGCTCGCGCCCCTGTTCTATGCGGCCGCAGCCCTGTTGATTGCATGGGGGCTCTGGCAAGGCCTCTGGATGGTCCCAAAGGATGACTATCAAGGCGGCGACATCATGCGAGTCATGTTCATTCATGTCCCGGCCGCATGGCTTGCGATGGCCAGCTATCTCGGCATGGCCGTGATGAGTTTCGTCTGGTTTATCTGGCGCCACGAGGTTGCCGACATTGCCGCCAAGGCGATCGCCCCGCTCGGCGCGACATGGACAGCACTTTGCCTTGCCACCGGCGCCATCTGGGGCAAGCCGACTTGGGGCACCTGGTGGCAATGGGACGACGCCCGGATGATGTCTGTCCTCTTCATGTTTTTCCTCTTCCTCGGCTACATGGCCCTGCGCGCCGCGATGGATACGCGCCAGAAGGCCGCGCGGGCCGGCGCCATCCTTGCCATGGTGGGCGCACTGAATGTGCCATTGATCAAGTTTTCCGTGGACCTCTTCACGTCCCTGCACCAAGACGCCAGCGTCATCACGCCGGAAGGCCCAAAAATGGCCGCTGTCTATCTCTGGCCATTGCTGATCAGCTCGCTGGGTCATTCGCTACTGTTTGCCGCCCTTGTCATGACGCTGATGCGGGCCGAAATATGGACCAGACGCGCTGCCCAGTCCCGGGCTCGCCTGATGACAGGAGACTGATCCCATGCTGCCAGATTTTGATTCCAATGCCGCATTCATCTGGGCGAGCTATTCCGTTGGCCTGCTCCTTATCGGCGGCGCGATGGCGAGTGTCTGGCTGAAAGCCCGCGCGGCAAAGACTGAATTGATCCGTATCGAAGCGCGCATCCGGGACCAGAAACGCGGATGAAGCGCTGGCTCGCAATTGTTCCGGTCGGAGCGCTCGTCGCTTTTGGAGTCATTGCAGCCGGACAATTGATCAATCCCAAAAAGGGCGACTTCAAGCGCAATTTGCGCAGCGCGCCCGATACGGCATTCCCAACCCTCGATTCCGCCCCCCTCAGCTTCGCTCCCTCGCCGACCGGCGGCACTATTGCCGTAAACCTGTTCGCAAGCTGGTGCGCCCCCTGCGAAGCGGAGCACAAATACATTTCCGAACTGTCCGCCGCATATCCGGACCAAGTATTCGGCGTGCTCTACAAGGACAAACTGGACGACGGCCTCGCCTTCCTCGACCGGCTGGGCAATCCATACACGCGGATTGCACTTGATCCGGACGGTCAGGGGGGACTCGATTTCGGCCTGACCGGCGTGCCGGAAACGTTTGTTATCTCAGCTGACGGTGAGATCATTGACCATGTCCAGGGTCCGCTGGACGAAGATTCGGTCAAAAAAATAGGCGAGGCGCTGAAGAGCGCCCCGCCGAATTAGATCCGTTTCCGGAGCCTTACTTCTTCGTCGCTTTGCGAGCTTTCTTCACCGGAGCCTTTTTGACGGCCTTGGTGGTCGTGGCTGGCTTCGCTTTCGGTGCTGCTTTCGCTTTGGCTTTAGGCGCAGCTTTCTTGGCTGGCGCTTTTTTCACCGCAGGCTTCGGAGCGGCTTTTGCAGCTGGAGCTTTCTTGGCAGCGGGCTTTTTAGCCGGAGCCTTCTTTGCAGCAGGCTTCTTGGCTGGAGCTTTCTTCACTGCAGGCTTCGGAGCAGCTTTTGCGGCCGGCGCAGGAGCAGCAGGCTTTGGCGCAACAGCGGCTTCAGCCTTGTCAGCCTCAGCAACCATATCCTTCAGACCGGATACCAGCGTGGCTTGCTTGGTTTTCGGCAGGGCTTCGAAGATGGCTGCATCAGCCTTCTCAACAGCTGGAAGAGCTTTCTCGTAAGCTTTCTTGCCTTTCGCCATCAGCGAAACGACCTTGGCGCGCTTGTCCGTTTTGGAAGCGACGCGCTTGATGAGGCCAGCCTTTTCCATACGAGCGACCATGTCGGCCAGCGTCGAACGGTCGATTCCGGTTGCGTTGACGAGGTCGGACTGGCTGACGCCATCATTGCCTGAGAGAGCGGCAAGGACAGAGAACTGGCGCAGGGTGATACCTGCTGCGGCAAGCGCAGAAGCCGATTCATTGGCGGCAATTTGCTGGGCACGATGGAGCAGATGGCTCGGTGAGGTTTTAAGATTGTAGGTCATGATGGTAGTCTTTCTGTGTTTATTTAGGCGTTGGGCGCGATGGATAATCCGGTTATTGGTCTGTTAAGTATACGACCCGTGTGCGGATCAACATTCACCCCAATACAAGCAAGAGGCTTAAGGTTCGATGACGGAGGAATTATCAAATGGTTTCTTTTCTCAAGATTTCAAACTGAAAATACCTTCTGGCGACGACCGAATACGCCGTGTTTGCTCACATTGCCAGTTCGTAGACTACATAAATCCGAAAATTATTGCAGCTTCAGTTGCGACAAAAGGTGACAAAATCCTGCTTTGCAGGCGCGCGATTGATCCGCGTAAGGGATTCTGGACGCTTCCAGCCGGGTTCATGGAGGTCGGGGAGACCGTTGAAGACGCCGCTAAACGAGAGGCTCGGGAAGAGGCAAATGCCGATATCAGCCTGGGTCAAGTTCTTGCCGTCTACTCCGTTCCCCGCATTGCGCAAGTCCATGTCATGTTCAGAGCAGAGTTGGTGTCGGATATTTCGCCTGGGCCCGAGAGTGAGGAAGTCGCCCTGTTTGACTGGAAAGACCTACCGTGGGCGAATCTTGCCTTTCCGACCGTCGTCTGGGCCTTGACCCATTTTTCCAGCGTTCGAAACCGCGCGGCATTCGTGCCGTTCTCAAATCCGCCCGGCACCGAGCAATTGACCCGCTAGGTATCTGCTTCCTCGGGCTTTCGCATATGCTTCAGCGTATACGGCGTATTCGCCAGCGCGAATACCACACCGATCACGATATTGCCGAGCTTCCAGTTAGCCCACGTCGCCTCGGAAAAGTTACGCCAGAGAAACTCGTTCCACGCCGCCATGGCAACAAAATAGAGCCCCCAGCGAATAGCCAGGGTTTTCCAGGCGTGATCTGGCAGATCAAATACGGTGTGGAACAACATTTTCCAGATGTTCCGTCCCACGGCGAGCCCGCCAAAGATCACGCCTGCATAAAGCAGATTGATGATCGTCGGCTTGATAAACAGGAACAGCTTCGACTGAAGCAGGATACCTGCCGTACCGAACGCCCCAATCAAGGCGGATGAGACAATCAGGAATGGCGGGATTCTTTCACCGCGGATCAATTTCTGAATAATCACGAAAGCTGTGAAGACGATGAGCACGCCGGTCGCCCAATAAAGCGCGGTGTCCTTGGTAAACAACCCTTCGCCTTCCGGGAATCTCAACATCACGTTGTAGATACCGATAAACGCCAGCGTCGGGCCGAGTTCGGTCCAGATGCTGCCAGCTTTGGCCGTCGCATCGCTCAGCTCAGCTGAGCCTTCCGTGTTCTGTTTCTTTGTCATAACTTCTCTACGCGTCTCGGCTGCTGCTGGATTGGTCACAAGCTGTAGCTCCCCTCAGACAATAGTCGACCTAATAAATCACGAACGCAGATGCAGCGATCTGAAACAAGCTATGCCCCGACTTGCATGGAGAGGAGCCCCGCGGCCAGCAAAGCGGCGGCACATATTCGTCTGTACCCGAATCCCTCCTTCAGGAATATAGCCCCAAGGGCCGCAGCGAACACGACCGAAGTTTCCCGCAAGGCGGTTACAATGGCGGCATCTGTCAGTGTGTAGGCATAGATGGCGAGCGCATATGAGAACGTGCCCAAAATCCCACCTGCGAGCCCTCCCTTCCATTGTTTCGCAATGGCAGCGCGTATACGTCCCCTGCGCTGCATGCAAGCGACGACGGTTACGCCGATCCAGTCCAGCAGGAATAGCCAAACCACAAAAGTCATCGGATTCGGCATAGCGCGAGCGGCGCGCGTGTCCGCCACAGCATAAAGACCAACGCCCAGTGCAGTGAGCACGGCCCAGATCAGGGCGTCCCGATCAAGCCGCCGCGTTGAGGCTGTCGTTCCCGTCGGCAGGGCAAACAGAATGATGGCAAAGCTGGCCACGGCCAGCCCGGCCATCTGGAGTGCCGTCAGATGCTCGTGCAACGCAAAGACAGCAAAGCAGGCGGTCGCGAGCGGCGCCAGGCCTCGCATCACGGGGAAGACCAGAGACAAGTCGCCCCTGTGCAGCGCTCGTACGAGACAGAACTGGTAAATCCAGTGAACCACGACGGAAACGCAAATGAGCGGCCAGGTCTCTCTCGGCGGGGTGGGAACAAAGGGCGCAAAGGGCAGGACGCTTAGCCCCATGACGATCGCAACCGCCATGCGCGCTGTCAGGACGTCGCCGCCCCGCTTCACGAACATGTTGGTGGCGGCAACCGTCACTGCAGACAAAAGGCACAGAACCACAGGCAGAAGCGTCATCGACATTGCGGCGACCTATGCACGACTTGCTGACGCGTGGGAAGGATTTGACTCTTGCCCGGTTGAGGGTCTGACTCGCCTCAAACAAGAAACTCCGGAGGAAACCCATCATGACGCACGATCTGGTCTTGCGCGGCGGAACGATCATAGACGGCACAGGCGGCGAAAGCTTCGAGGGCGACGTCGCTGTTTCAAAGGGGATGATTACGGAAGTCGGAAAAGTCTCTGGCCGCGGCATCGAGGAAATCGACGCGCGCGGACAAATCGTGACTCCCGGCTTTGTCGACGTCCACACGCACTATGATGGTCAGGCAACCTGGACCGGATCAATCAGCCCGTCATCCCTGCACGGCGTCACGACAGTGGTGATGGGAAATTGCGGCGTCGGATTCGCTCCGTGCAAGCCTGAAGATCATGGTCGCCTCATTCGTCTGATGGAAGGCGTGGAGGATATCCCCTTCCCTGTTCTGGCCGAAGGCCTGCCTTGGAACTGGGAGAGCTTTCCCGACTATCTCGACAGCCTGTCGAATGGACAATTCGACGCTGACATCTGTGCGCAGCTGCCTCATGCGGCCCTGCGGGTCTATGTGATGGGCGAACGCGGCGCCAATCGGGAGCCGGCCACTGAGGACGACATCCGCCAGATGCGGGCTTTGGCAACCGAGGCTATCCGCGCAGGCGCGATCGGCTTTTCGACCTCCCGCACACTGAACCACCGTACCAGCGACGGTCAGCCTACGCCCACCCTCACCGCGAGCGAAGCCGAACTCACGGGCATCTCGCAAGGCGTGGCAGACGCCGGACGGGGCGTCCTGCAATTCGTGTCGGACTTCGATGATCCGGAAAAGGAAGCAGCCATGCTGCGCCGTATTGTCGAAGCGAGCGGCCGGCCATTATCTGTCTCGCTGGCCCAGGCAGATATTGCCCCGGAAGGCTGGCGGCGCTTGTTGGGCGCCATCGAACAGGCCGCCGAGGATGGCCTGCCAATGCGTGCACAGGTCGCCCCCCGTCCGGTCGGCGTGTTGCTTGGCTTTGAATTGACGCTGAATCCATTCAGCGCCTACCCGGTTTACCGTGAAATCGCGAACCTGCCTTTTGAAGAGCGCATAAAACTGCTGCGCACTGAAGACTTTCGCAAACGATTGCTGGCCGACGCACCGGACACAGATAATCCCTTCCTGAAAGTCATGTTGCGAAGCTTCGGAAAGATCTTTCAGCTTGACGATCCAGTAGATTATGAGCCCACACCTGATCGTACGCTGGAAGCCATTGCAGCCCGGCGAGGCATATCGCCAGAAGAAGCCGCACTCGACCTGATGCTGGAACGGAAGGGGCATGGCATGCTCTACCTGCCCTTTCTGAACTATTCCGGTGGCTCGCTTGACCCATCCTACGAGATGATGCTCAGCCCTGCGACACTGCCCGGCCTGTCAGACGGCGGCGCGCACGTCGGCATGATCTGTGATGGCTCTTTCACCACCACGATGCTGACCCATTGGGTCCGCGACCGAACACGGGGCCCACGCATTCCCATTGAGCACATCGTGCACCGTCAGACCCGCGCCACGGCACAATGGATCGGACTGAATGATCGCGGACTGGTAGCCCCGGGCTACCGTGCCGATCTGAATGTGATCGACCTCACAAACCTGAAGCTCCACTTGCCTCGCGTGGACTATGACCTCCCCGCTGGCGGTCGGCGCCTGATGCAAACTGCCTCCGGCTACACAGCAACAATACTAAACGGACAAATTACCCACCGAGACGGAGATCCCACCGGTGCACGCCCCGGCCGCCTGCTGCGAGGAGCCAGGGAACCCCAATCGACCGCCATCGCCGCCGAATAGTCAGTCCTGAATTCCGACCAAAGCCTTCGAGAAGGCCTCCGCGCTGAATGGGCGGAGGTCTTCTGCTTTTTCGCCGATGCCGATGAAGTGGATCGGCAGGTCAAACGCCTCCGCAATGGCCACCAGCACACCGCCCTTGGCCGTGCCATCGAGTTTGGTCATGACGAGACCTGTGACGCCCGCCGTATTTCTGAATGCCTCGACCTGGGACAGCGCGTTCTGGCCAACGGTCGCGTCCAGCACGAGAATGACATCATGCGGCGCAGTCGGGTCCAGCTTACGGACAACACGGACGACTTTTTCAAGCTCGGCCATCAACTCAGCCTTGTTCTGCAGCCGTCCAGCCGTGTCGACCAGCACAAGATCGAGATCGTCCGCCTTCGCCTGTTCCATCGCCTCGTAAACAAGGCCTGCCGCATCGGCGCCCGTAGGCTTTGACATGACAGGAATACCGGCCCGCTCGCCCCAGACCGTAAGTTGCTCAATCGCCGCCGCCCGGAATGTGTCACCTGCGACGAGCAGCGCCTTAGCCCCCTGCTCTGTCAGCTTGGACGCAATCTTGCCGATTGTGGTCGTCTTGCCGGAGCCGTTGACCCCGACGAACAAGACAATGCGCGGACGCGGACCGTCTGAGAAGTCCACGATCTTTTCGCGAGGTTTCAGAACGTCGGTGATTTCATCCGCCAGCGCCTGTCGGATTTCGTCTTCGCTGATTTCCTTGTCGAACCGTTCCTTGGCGAGATTGCCCGTCACCCGCATCGCTACCTTTGCGCCCAGATCTGACGTGATCAGCAGGTCTTCGAGTTCTTCAAGAGTCTCATCATCAAGTTTCCTTCGGCCGAATACAGCCAAGCCGGACGTCAATCGCGCCGAAGACCGGGACAGGCCGGATCCGAGCTTGGCCACGAACCCCGGATCATTGGCTTCCGCTTCCATGGCCGCCCGCGCAGCAGCTTCACGCTCAGCGCGCATGCGTTCGGCCTCGCGCCGATCTTCGAGCAGTTTGAGTTCTGCAGCCGCCTTCGCCTGCGCCGCTTCGCGCTCTTCCTTGGCCTTGCGGGCCCGTTCGGCCTCTTCCGCAAGACGCGCGGCTTCCGCATCATCCGCACGCGCCTGAGCGGCGGCACGTGCCTCATCAGCTTTGCGGACTTCCTCATCCAGCCGCTTTGCTTCTGCGGCCGCTGCCTCGGCCTCGCGCGCCTGTCGCTCTTCCCAGGCCTTGTTAGCCTCGGCGACCTTGCGCTCGATCTCTTCCTGTTCGGCAATCTTTTGCGCAGCTTCAGCTTCCCTGGCCGCCAGTTCATCCGCTGACAGCTCCGGCGACTCCATTGCGGCGCCAGCCTCTTTCAGCTCTTCTTCTTTTTTCTTTTTTCCGAACCAAAGGATCATGCGGTCAGCGCTCCGATCAGCTGTTTTCCATCCTGCCGGACTATACGTGCGCGTACCGGGCGTCCAGCTTCGCCCGGATCACTCTCGAACTGTACCGGCGTGAAGTCCGGCAGACGCGCGGAGTTCCCGCGCTCGACCAGAGCTTCAACAGTCTGGCCGTCATATTTCCTGAGATGCCGCTCCAACGCCGCCGCGCCGACGTCTCTCAGGCGCGCGGCGCGCGTTTTCACCATGGCCTTGTCGAGTTGCGGCATGCGCGCAGCCGGGGTGCCGGGACGGGGCGAATACGGGAAGACGTGCAGGAAGGACAAGCCGCACTCTTCCACGAGCCGGGCCGAATTCTCGAAATGGGCTTCGGTCTCGGTCGGGAAACCGGCAATGATGTCCGCGCCGAAGGCGATGTCAGGCCGAACCGCGCGGAGACGGTCTGTCAGCGCGATAGCATCGGCGCGCAGATGCCGCCGTTTCATGCGCTTCAGGATCAAATCGTCTCCGTGCTGAAGGGACAGATGCATGAAAGGCGCAAGTCGAGGTTCCGCCATGGTCTCCATCAAGGCATCATCTATCTCGATGGCGTC
>NZ_DFME01000020.1:32918-45359 GCF_002375605.1 Hyphomonas sp. UBA3601
ACCTGATTGACCACCTCCCCTGCCGGGACAGACCGGGAATTCCCACGGCCATAAGGAATGATGCAGAACGTGCAGCGATGGTCACATCCATTTTGGACCTGGACATAAGCGCGGGCGCGACCTTCCATGCCATCAATCAGGTGTGCAGCGGTTTCCCGCACTGACATGATGTCATTCACGCGGACCTTTTCGTGCCCGCCCAGCAATTCGGCCGGCCGCCAGGTTTCCGCCTGCATCTTTTCATGATTGCCGATGACGCGGGTGACTTCCGGCATCTTTGCAAACATGTCCGGATCGATCTGCGCAGCACACCCTGTCACGAGGATCGGCGCGCCCGGATTGTCTTTTGCCGCCCGCCGGATGGTCTGGCGCGCACTGCGGACGGCTTCCGATGTGACGGCGCATGTATTGATGATCACCGCATCATTCAGGCCAGCATCGGTCGCATGCCCGCGCATCACCTCGGATTCATAGGTGTTCAGGCGGCATCCGAGCGTGATCAGCTGCGGGCTGGAAGGGGATTTGGTCTCAGTCATCGCGATGTGTTGCAGCGGACATCGCGCCGTCAGCCCCGCAAATCAAGGGATCTGTGCAGGATGACTCCTTTGCCCAGTTCAGATTTCGGTCTCGAATTCCAGCTGCACAGGTCCAGTCATGTAAACCCGGTCATCGGATTCCTGCCAGTCGATGATCAGCGTACCGCCATCGAGGATGAGATTGGCACGGCGGTCGGTGAGCTTCGCCCGGGCGGCGCACACGAGCGCCGCGCACGCGCCGGTGCCACACGCCTTGGTCAGGCCGGCCCCCCGCTCCCAGACGCGAAGGCGAATGTTCTGCCGGTCAATGACCTGCGCGAACCCGACATTCACCCCCTCAGGAAAGGTCGGGTGCCATTCAACGAGCGGCCCGATGGCCGGAATGTCGTAATCATCGATATTCTTCACGAAGAACACGGCGTGCGGATTGCCCATCGAGACCACTGCCGGACGGGAGAGCCAGGGATTGTCGATCGGCCCGACTTTCACATCAACGCCGCGAACGTCCATTTTCTCGGAAAGCGGAATGTCTTCCCACCCCATCAGGGGCGAACCCATGTCGACGGTTATCTGGCCATCCTCTGCGGCAAACGCTTTCAGAACATCCGCTTCGGTCTGGATGGACACCCGGTCCTTGCCGGTTTCAGCCAGTAACAGTTTGCCTACACAACGGGAGGCGTTGCCACAGGCAAAGACTTCGCTGCCATCGGCGTTCCAGATGCGCATGAACACGTCGCGCGCGACATCACGCTCCAGCGCAATGATCTGATCGGCTTTTAGGTCTTCGGCAATCTGGCGCACCTGGTCGGTGCTCGGCACGAACGCAGTCGAGCGGGCGTCGAATATGGCAAACGCGTTGCCAGCACCATTCATCTTCCAGACTTTCATTCGCCTGCCCTTAAAGGGTTTCCCCCGTCCCGAAAAGCGGAACCTCGTCAGATATTTCGCGCGTCTACTTGGGTAGCCCGAACGACACAATCCATCCAGCCACCTGGATGACCAGCGCTGCCACCAGCCCCGCCCCGACAAAGGGATGCGACACGAAGATGGCGAGCGCCACAATGCCCAGACACGCATAGTCGACGATATCGCTCGACATCAGCCACCCCTGAGGTTGCCGGAAGCGCCGCACATCAAAGAGTGTGACCGTGCGCCAGACGCGGCCCATGTCGGGCGGGCCAAAGGCTTCCTGTAGCTTCTTGGGATCCCGGATACCGGTCATCTCCGCAAGATCGGCGACGGTCGCCTCGCCAAGCGCAACATTCCGCTTGCGAGCGGACGTGCCGATCAGGCTGACAATTGCCGACAGCACCACCGCAATTGCGATGGCGAACAGCGTGAAATCGTCAAAAGGCCCATATCCGCTCATGCGGCATCATATAGGGAGCGCGCGCCGAAACGGAAGCGCCTTACCGCTTGCGTGGAATGGCGGCCCAATAGTCGAAGTCGAGCAGAACACCATCGGCATACTTCCCATCCTCGCCCTTATAGGCGAACGCGCCCGGATCCTGATCCTTCACTGCCACGAGGCGCAAGCGCAACCCGCCAACCTTGTCGGACAGCTCAGCTTTCTCAAGCACTTCGCTCCAGGCATAGATCGTGTCACCGGCAAATAGCGGACTGACATGGCTGCCGGCATTGATCGCCAGCATATGGCCCGCATTGGCGAGACCATTGAAGGCCAGCGACCGCGCGATGGAAATTACCACACCGCCATAGATCAGGCGCTTGCCGAACCGGCTGGACTTCTGGCCATGCGCATCGAAATGAACCTTGGCGGTGTTCTGGTAGAGGCGTGTCGCAATCTGGTGCTCCGCCTCTTCCACGGTCATGCCGTCGACATGATTGATCTTCTCGCCAACCGCATAGTCTTCGAACATGTATTCGCTGCCGGCGAGGGATGTATCCCAAGCCTCCATGGAGGCAAACCCGGACAATTCGGCCCCGGGCACACTCTTTGGCAGGTCGGGGATCACCACGTCTGGCGCGGGTGAGTTGGCATCCCGCTTGTTGACCATGACCCAGCGCACAAAGGACATGACTTCTTCGCCGCGCTGATTGGTGCCGCGCGTGCGCACCCAGACGACGCCGGTCTTGCCATTGGAGTTTTCTTTGACGCCGATCACTTCCGAAACCGTGTTCAGCGTATCGCCTGGCAGGACGGGTTGAGAGAAGCGACCATCGGCATAGCCAAGGTTCGCCACCGCATTCAACGAAACATCCGGCACGGACTTGCCAAACACGACATGGAAAGCGTGCAGCGGATCAATCGTGAGGCCCGGATAGCCGGCGGCTTTGGCGAATTCAGATGAGGAATACTGGACAAACCGGCCGCCGGTCAGCGCGCGATAGAGGGCGATGTCGCCTTCAGTCAGCGTCTGCGGCGTCGCATGCGCGAGGGGCATGCCCACGAAAAAATCTTCGAAGAAATGGCCGGGATTGGATTTCGATGTGCTGGTCATGCGCCCCTCAGATGGAAAAGGGGCAAGACTTCCCGGCGTCAGGCCTGGATTTGCCCCATATACAGATCAGCCAGCACCTGACCGTCACTGGGCGAGGAAATCAAGGCGGGTGAGACGAAGGGCAGCAGGAAAAGTGCGATGATCGCGGCCCCCAACAGGCCAGCCATCATTTGCTGCTCACGGTTCTCGGAGAACTCATCGAGCATGCGTGGTCCCGCCAACATGTACGGCACCCCAAGAGTGCAAAATGCAGAAAAGGCGATCAACACCGCCGCAAGAGTCATGAACACGATCATGCCCACAGCCTTGCCATGCAGATATTGAATCTTCGCGTGAGAGATCGATGAAATTTCATCGATCTCCCCGCAATATCAGCCGTGTAATACTATTTCAGCTCGAGCAGTTTCTCGATCGGACGGCCCAGCACGGCCTGCTTGCCGACAATGCCGATGGGGCGCTGGATGATCTTTGGATTGGCGGCCATCGCCTGGAAGATCTCGTCATCTGTCGAAGTCGCATCGATGCCGAATTCGGCAGCATTCTTGTCGCGCAAGAACTCGCGCGGCGAACTGGCACCCATCTTTTTGGCGATGTCCTTCAGCTCATCCAGGCTGAGTTGCTCGGAAGCATTCATGTATTTCCGGACCTCCGGCTCGACGCCGTTCTCCTGCAACAAGGCGAGCCCCTTGCGCGACGTGCTGCAGCCGGAATGGTGAAGGAGAGTGTAGGTCATGCGTATTCCTGAATGTGTTGGTTTACCATATGAATGCCCGAGAGCATTGAGGATCAGCTCTCAAAAGCCCGGATGGCTTCATCCATGGCCACAGTCCGGCGGGCTTCGTCGAGATGGAGCAATTCGGTCATCTTGCCGTTTACCTTCAATACGCCCTTGCCGGCATTCTGAGGGTCTGCGAACGCCTCAATCACGGCCTGTGCATGTTCCACATCATGCGGGCTCGGCGCGAAGACGCGGTTGGCCGTGTCGAGTTGCGATGGATGGATCAGCGTCTTGCCGTCGAAGCCGAGGTCACGCCCCTGTTCACACTCGTCGATCAGGCCCTGCTCGTTCTTGATGTCATTGTAGACGCCATCAATCGCGACGATGTTGTAGGCGCGGGCCGCAGCCATGCTCATGCCCAGAGCCGTCTGGAAAGCCAGCCGGTCCGGCGTCATCCGCGCGCGGTATTCCTTGGCGAGATCGTTCGTTCCCATCACGAACGTCGTCATACGGGTGCGGCCAACGGCTTCGGCAATGTCCTGGATGTTCAGGATCGCCTTGGGCATCTCGATCATCACCCAAAGCCCCATCTCGGCCGGGGCGCCGGCGCGGCTCATCGCGTCGTCGAGACGATCAATGTCGCTGCCATCAATCACTTTGGGTGCAAGCAGCGCATGTGCGCCCGCTTCAACCGCCATCTTGAGGTCGGCTTGGCCCCATTCGGTATCCAGCCCGTTCATCCGGACCACGATTTCACGGTGGCCATAACCCCCTGCGGTCACGGCCGCGCGGATCGTATCACGCGCGGTCTCCTTGGCTTCCGGCGCCACGGCATCTTCCAGGTCCATGATGACCGTGTCCGCGGGTAGCGTTTTCGCCTTTTCCAGGGCGCGCTCATTGGCGCCGGGCATGTAGAGGCAGGATCGGCGGGGACGGTGAACGTGGGACATATGTGACAACTCCTTGACCTGAACTGTCCATTTGATGCGTGATTGCGAGCCGAATACTCGTCCCGCACTGCACCGAGATGGATCAATGATGTTTCGCCTGCTCTTACTGGCTCAAATCTTCCTGTTTTGCGAGCCTACCTTTGCGAAACCCATTACGCTGATCGAGTTTCGCAACGAATTCCTCATACGCGAATTCCAGTCCGTCAAAATCGGGTATATCGACACGCACCCCACAATGTCCGCAGCGATGGACAAACAGGGGTTCGAGGCCGTGCTTCGGGAGTGCTCCCAGATCGACGGCACCTGCCAGACGGCCCGCTTTACGGCCTGCCGGGACCTGCCTGGTTATTCGCGACTGGAAACGCTGGAACTTGCCAATCAGATGAATGAGGGCTTCAACCCCGGAACCGCCTACGCGAAAAAGGGTCCTTCTCCGAGTGGGATATGCGTGAGATTCCACGTCTCCTTTAGGGGAGAGGATGAGTTCGGCCTCAGGCAGATCTTCGAATGGCAGCAGGCGCTCGAGGATTTTACAGCCTCCGTAGACAGCGACCTCACCAGCCGTGTTGCCGCCGATGTGCGGGCCTTGGTTCAGCCGTAACGCTTGTCGGCCAGTTCGGTTTATGCGAGCCAACACCGATGACTGATACAACATCTGACAGCTGGCCAATGGCCGGACATGCCGACAGCGGATTTGAATCTGTTCGCCGCGTCTTCGAAAAAAACTTCGAGAATGGCGAGGAGCTCGGCGCCGGATTCGCCGTCATCAAGGACGGCAAGGTCGTCGTGAACCTGGTCGGCGGCTGGGCTGACCGGAAGAAGGAACACCCATGGTCAGACACCACCCTCGTCCCGGTCTATTCGACCACCAAAGGTATCGCAGCCATCGTCCTGGCCCATCTGGTGGAGCGCCTGCCGGGCGGCTTTGAGACGCCCGTGGCCGATGTATGGCCCGAATTTGCAGCCAATGGAAAAGGCGCGGTCACAATTGCCGAAGTTGCGAGTCACCAAGCCGGCCTGCCCGGCTTTCCGGAAGAGATCGACCCTGAGCTCTGGCTCGATCCGCCCGCCTGCGCCGCCGCACTGGCGGAATTGGCTCCGATGTGGTCACCGGGCAGCGCGCATGGCTATCATCCCCTGACCTGGGGCTATCTCGTCGGAGAGATTGCACGGCGCATCAGTGGCGAAACGCTCGGTACGACGCTAAATTTGCTGTTTCCGAACGTCGACTTCATGATCGGCACACCCGCCAGCGAGCATGATCGCTGTGCCGACATCCAGCGACCGCGAGAATTGGCAGAACTTGGAGAGATTACCCCGCCGCGACGCGCAGCATTTGTCAGCAAATGGGCCGCCCCAAATCGCGGCGGAGCCATTTGGCGCGAGATCGAAATTCCGTCGGCAAACGGCCACGGAACAGCGCTCTCGGTCGCGCAACTCTATGAGACCTACACGACCAATGGCGAGGGTGTCATGAGCAACGCCACTTTCGAGGCACTCAGCACGGCGCGAACACATGGACCGGATCTGGTTCTGCCCATGATCACCAGCTTCGGCGCTGGCATCATGCACAATACCCACGGCATGTTCGGACCCGAACCCACCACGCTCGGCCATTGTGGCTGGGGGGGCTCCATGGCGATAGCTGATCAGCGCAATGGTTTGACGTGCGCCTATGTCATGAACAAGCAATCCAATATTCTCGTGGGTGACCCGCGTGCGGTACGACTGGTTGAAGCGGTCTATGACTGCCTCTGATCCATGCTGAACCATATTGACTGGGCCGCATTCCTGATTGCCATGGCGGCAGTGGAATTGACGCCTGGTCCCAATATGGGATGGCTCGCCGCGCTGTCGGCGCAGCAGGGCCGCGCAGCGGGAATGCGCGCTGTCGCAGGCATCACACTGGGGCTGGCGGCCCAGTTGGTGGCTGCGGCCACAGGCCTGTCGGCTCTGCTCGCCGGAATGCCCATGCTCTACGACACGCTACGATGGGCAGGCGTCGTATTCATGGTCTATCTCGCCGTTGAGGCTTGGCGGGATACCGGATCCGTCTCACCACTCAATCGAAACAAGGCGGCGGGCTTCTGGCGGGGTCTGGCTGCGAATTTGTTGAATCCCAAAGCGCTTGTGTTCTATCTCGTCGTCGTCGGGCAGTTTGCCAGCGATACCGCAGGACCAATCTGGTTGCAGATTGTTGCGCTGGGCGTCATCCACCTGGTGGTCGCGACGACCATCCATACGAGTATTGTACTTGCCGGGTCCCGTTTTGGCCAAAAACTGGAAGCTTATCGGACCGCTCCCCTCCTGCGCGGCACCTTTGCCATCATGCTGCTTGGAATCGCCGTGTGGATCGCCGTCTCGACCGGACGTTCGGTCTCCTGACTGGCACAGTCCTTGCGGAGGTGAAATCGGAGGCAACTCCAATCATGCAAAACATCTTCCTGCTCCGGGTGCTCACCGCCCGGAGCATTTTTTCAGCTGACTCGCGCTGCGCGGGCGAGCCGCCGGGCCTTGGCGTCGCCCATGACACTGTCGGCGGTGAAGATCGCCAACGCCGTCCAGATGAAACCGAAAGCCGCCGCATGGGTCCAGCCAAATGGTTCGCGGAACACGAGAACCGCGATCAGAAACTGCAAGGTCGGCCCGATGTATTGCATCATGCCGATGGTCGAGAGCTTCAGACGACGTGCTGACAAGGCAAACAGGATGAGGGGCACAGACGTGATCGGGCCGGCCGCCATCAATAGTGCGACATCCCATCCCCCATTGCCGAATACTTGCGCATCCGGTTGGCGCGAGAGCCAGGCCAACCAGGCCAGGGCGACGGGCGCCAATAGCAGGACCTCCATCAGAAATCCCGCTCGACTATCAATGGCGACCTGCTTCCGGATCAGCGAGTAACAGGCAAAGGTTACGCAGAGAAACAGGGCGACCCACGGCACCTGTCCGAAAGCCACTGTCATGATGGCAACGCCGATAGCGGCGATGCTTACTGCGCCCCATTGCGCCGGCCGAAGGCGCTCGGAAAAGAAGATCATGCCGAAGATCACGTTCACAATCGGATTGATGTAATAACCGAGCGACGCTTCCATCGTCCGGCCAGCATTTACCGCCCAGATGTAACATCCCCAATTGGACCCGATCAGGGCGCCTGAGATAAGCAGCCATTTCAGCTTGTCCCATTTCAGGGCTGTCCGAACGTCCCGCCAGTTCGCAGCAATCGCAATGAAGATCAGCGCAGTCGGTATGGACCAGACCACGCGATGTGCCAGCAGGTCCGCCGCACCGATGTGCTGCATCAGCCGGATGTAGAGCGGCAGGCTCCCCCAGATAAAAAAGGCCCCCAGGCCAGCAAAGAATCCGAGGCGAGTTTCAGTGTTCATGGCCCAGCGCGTAGCACTGAGCCATGAGGCAACGCCACCCAATTATTGCTGCGAAGCGTTTCAGTTTGTCGAAACGGGCTGTTTCTCTGGCTTCAGGACGCCGCGATTGAGGAGTTCTTCGGCAATCTGGATTGCGTTGAGGGCGGCGCCTTTGCGCAGATTGTCGGAGACACACCAGAAGGCGATGCCGTTTTCGACCGTCGGGTCCTTGCGGACGCGGGAGATATAGGTCGCCCATTCGCCCACGCATTCCTTCGGCGTGATGTAGAGCTCGTCTTCAGGATCATCGACCAGCATGATGCCCGGGCTCTCGCGCAGAATTTCCTTGGCTTTCTTGGCGCTCAGGGGGCCGGCCAATTCGACATTCACGGCTTCGGAATGGCCGACAAAGACCGGCACGCGCACACAGGTCGCGACCAGTTCGATGGACTCGTCGAGGATTTTCTTCGTCTCGACGCGCATCTTCCACTCTTCCTTGGTGAAACCATCATCCATGAAAACGTCGATCTGCGGGATGACGTTGAAGGCAATTTCCTTCTGGAAGACTTCCGGGGTCGGCTCGTCATTGACGAATACGCCGCGTGTCTGATTCCACAGCTCGTCCATCGCCTCCTTGCCGGCGCCGGATACGGACTGGTAAGTCGAACAGACAACGCGGGTGATACCGACGGCATCATGCAGCGGCTTCAGCGCCACAACGAGCTGTGCAGTCGAGCAGTTGGGGTTCGCGATGATCATCTTCTTTTCGTAACCCATCACGGCTTCGCCGTTGCACTCTGGCACGACGAGCGGCACGTCCGGATCCATCCGCCATGCGGACGAGTTGTCGATCGTGATCGCGCCGGCTTTGGCAATTTTCGGTGCCCATTCCTTGGCGGTGGCGCCGCCAGCCGACATCAGGACGAGGTCTACCTGTGTGAAGTCGAATTGTTCAATATCGTGGCATTTCAGCGTGCGATCGCCATAGGACACTTCCTTGCCGAGCGACCGGCGGGACGCAACGGCAAAGACTTCGTCGGCTGGGAACATACGTTCTTCCAGAATGTTCAACAGTTCGCGTCCGACATTACCTGTTGCACCGACGACTGCGATCCGAGTGGCCATGATATTTCTACTCCTGAGATTGAACCGGGCTTATGGCGCATCTTCGACGCCATTTAAAGCCTGTTGCCAACGTCTCGCTGCTGAGGCAGACCGGATTGAACCCGGAACTGGGAGCCGCCCTCGTGCTTGATGACGTAATCAACCGCTACCTCGCCTGTTACAATGCCCGTGATATCGACGGAATGCTCGATTGCGTGACGGAAGACGTGGTGTTCGAAAATATCTCCAACACGGGTCAGTCCATGCGTCTGGATGGCAGGGACATGATGCGTCAGGTCGCGGAATTGTCAGGAAATGCCTTCTCCTATCGCCGTCAGCGACTGGTCAACATTGTCAGTGGAGGCAGCAAGGCTGCGGCCGAGATCGAATTTGAAGGCAAGGCCGCCGTAGACCTGCCCAATGGCATCAAGTCCGGCGAGACCGTAAAAGTACGCGGCGCGAGCTTTTTCGAATTTCGCGGCAACCTGCTCTGCCGCATCGCGGATTATAGCTGATCTTCATGCAACAAGCCGCAGACTTCCTCGATGAATCGCTGGCCCTGTCCGAGCTGATCGCACCCCTGTCCGATACGGACTATACGCAGAAAACCGCATTCAAGGACTGGACCATCGACATGGTTCTCCGCCACCTGCATTTCTGGAACACCGCAGCGCTATTATCGGTAAAAGACGAGGCGGCATTTCAAGCGCTTGTATCCGGCCTGACGGACGCGCTCCGCGAAGGCGCACTTCCAGACCATGAATATGCGTACTTCGAGGGCCTGTCAGGCCGCGCCTTGCGGGAGGACTGGCTTGTCATGGCAGACCGTACGGCAGATGTCTTCGCTCAAACCGATCCATCCCAGCGCCTGCAATGGGTGGGCCCAAGCATGAGCGCGCGGTCTTCGATCACGGCGCGACTTATGGAAACCTGGGCGCACGGTCAGGAAGTCTATGACCAGCTGGGCGTCGTCCGTGAGAATAACGACCGTATCCGCAATATCGTGGTGCTGGGCGTGAACACCTATGGGTGGACTTTTGCCAACCGGAAACTCCCGGCTCCGGGGCCAATGCCCTTCCTGTCCCTTACCGCGCCGTCCGGCGAAATCTGGACGTATGGCGAAGAACAAGATGATGAGCGGATTGCAGGCCGCGCAGAAGAATTCTGCCAAGTCGTAACGCAGGTACGCAACGTGGCGGACACAAGTCTTTCCGTATCCGGAAAGATTGCTCAATCCTGGATGACACAAGCGCAGTGCTTTGCGGGCCCTCCGCAGCCGCCACCAGCGGCCGGGACACGGAAGACGCGCACGGCCTAAAGCGCTGCGATAATTGCATCCGTCATCTGGTGAGTCTTGAGCTCTCCCCCAAGATCTCGCGTACGGGCGCCATCTTCCAAAGCCTTGCCCACTGCTGCGAAGAGCCTGTCGGCGATTTTTTCACGCCCCAGAGACCAGCGGAGGGCCATTTCAAGCGACAGAATGGCTGCACACGGATTTGCGATACCCTGTCCCGCAATGTCCGGCGCCGAACCGTGCACCGGCTCATAGAGGCCCGGCGTACCATCCGCCCCAAGGGACGCTGAGGGCAGCATTCCGATGGACCCGGTCAGCATGGCGGCTTCGTCAGAGAGAATATCCCCGAACAGATTACCGGCAAGAATCACATCGAACTGTTTCGGCGCTCGGACGAGCTCCATTGCACAAGCATCCGCATACATGTGGCTGAGTTCGACGCCAGCACCGAACTCGGCATGCGCCAATGTGACTTCCTGACGCCAGAACAGGCCGGTCTCCATGACGTTCGATTTTTCCACCGAACAGACACGGCCATCCCTGCCACGCGCGATTTCGAAAGCAACACGCGTAACACGTTCGACTTCCGGGTGCGTGTAGATCGACGTGTCATACCCCCGGCGCAGTCCGCCTTTCTCATCAATGCCGCGCGGCGTGCCGAAATAGACACCTCCTGTCAGCTCTCGGACGATCATGATGTCCAGGCCTTCGACCACTTCAGGCTTCAGGCTGGAGGCGCTGACCAATGCCGGGAAACAGAAAGCGGGCCGCAAGTTCGCAAAAACATCGAGGCCTTTGCGCAAAGCCAGCAGGCCAGCTTCCGGGCGCTTGTCGCGCGCCGTACCCGCCCATTTCGGCCCACCAACCGCGCCGAGCAGAACCGCATCCGATCGACGGGCCTGCTCCAGCGTATCCTCGTTCAACGGCGTCCCGTGGGCATCAAAGGATGCTCCGCCAACAAGCCCCTCTTCCAACAGGAGATCTGGAGCCAGAACGTCCACCAGGCGCCGAACTTCGGCCACAACTTCTGGGCCAATCCCGTCTCCTGGCAATAACAGTAAGGTCTGTTTCACTTCCGCGCTCCACTCATGTTCGGACAAGTTTGTTTTGTGGCACCTAGTAGCCACCACAACACAACCGAGCAATACTGTCGCGTGTGGTCGGCGGCCGGGCCAGATCGACCTGGGAAAGTTGAGCCACCCGAGAGTGGAAGGGCCTACATGCCGGGTTCGCGTGGTATGGGAGTGTAGCGGCTATCAATCTTGTCCTTGAATTCCTTGGCCTGTTCTTCGTTCCGCTCATCTATGTCGGCCCAGGTTGCCTTGTTGTTGCAAATCCGTTTTGGCAGCATCGAGCCGAACTCCTTGATGGAGCGGCACTCTCTTTCGGCGCCTTCCGCCAATGTCATTTCCTCAGACCCGGTTGAACTCGCGCAGCCCGCGAGAGAAACCATCAATCCAGCTGCAAGCACAGAACCCGCAAATTTCATCTTTATCTCCCAAAGTGTGCAATTCAGAACCGCGTCCACCACTAATGGTTGTAACCAGCGGGCGCAACGCCATCTACGTCTCCACCAAACAAGAACGAAACCCGCTCGTGCGACTCTCAGGTCTCGGGGTCACGCTTTTCTTCGGTTGAGGCGCCCGCTTCGTCGGACGGCGCGGACTGAGCCTCTGGCAGGGTGACATTGACTTCAGGCTGCGTGCCGAATGGATCCGTATGACAGGCCGCGACAGACGCCAGCACCAATCCCCCCAGAATTGTCAGGCTTAATCTCTTCATGACCATCCTCTTCGCTTTCCGGGTCAGCTGGCCTTTTCGAGCCATGGCATGGAGACGCGTCGACGCGCTTCGAACGTGTCGATCTCGCTTGCTGCAGTCATCGAACTGCCAATCTCGTCAAGGCCTTCCATGAGGTTTGCCTTACGGCCTGCATCCACTTCAAACGCATACACTTCGCCATCCGGCCCGGTGACGATCTGGGCTTCAAGGTCCACGGTGAAGACATGGTT
>NZ_DFME01000020.1:45582-46950 GCF_002375605.1 Hyphomonas sp. UBA3601
TTCTCGCCCGCAATCAGGATGCTCGCAGTGGCGTATTCTGGCCGGTTCAATACGAAATCGGACCGAGGCGAGCCGTCAGACAGCGTTTTCAGTTCGTGGAACAGGCCCTTGGACAGGCCTGTGCGTTCGGTCGTCTTAAGGAACTGCTTGGGAATGATCATGTCGGTATCGACATTGGACATCGGCTTGCCCTTTTCGAGCAGCGGCGCAGCGGTTCCGGTGAGTTGCGTAAAGGCTTTCATGAGGCGTGTCCTAGCGTGAAGAATGCGCGATGAACAGGGTCGGCACGCCCAATGTGCCATCCCTTATAGTGAAAACGGCAGACCCCGGTTTGCGCCCTTTCCGTTGTTCGGAAACATTGAAGCCAGCCTCCGTGAGGCGTGCATGTGCCGCCGAAAGATCATCCACGGTCCATGTCAGGCCCCAGATACTGTCCGGCGCGGCTGGGTCATGATCTTCCCCGAGGCGGTTGATGACCTCAAAGGTCAGCCCGCCTGTGCGGAAGAACAAAAAGCGCGTCTTCCACTCTTCCCGCGTCCGGTCGAGCGCCAGATCCAGCCCCAACCGTGCGCCATAAAGCCCTAATGCCCGGTCGGGATTGGGCGTGTTGATGACAATATGGTCCAGCGATGTGACGCAGCCAGACGGCGCGTCCGCCACGGGCAAGGCTTGTTCCGGCGAGATGATGAAAGTCTTCACGCCAGCAGTTTGCGCGTCCGCGCACCGGAAGCGCGTCCATTTCCGGGTTTCGCCGTTGATTGCGTTTGTGCTGCTTCCATCGCCGATCTCGCCCGGCATCAAGCCACGACGGGTCAGCTTGTGATGCGCGGCGGAAATATCTCCCGTTCCAAAAGCGAGGCTTTTCAGGCCGGGGCCTTCGTCGGAGATGATTTCCCGCAAACGATCGGCCACCGTCCCCTCCCCGTCAGGGGCCATCAGTTCAAGACTGGTATTCTCCAATTGGAAAATGGCTGTTGCGGCACCGTCGGCTGAGGCGCGCCAATCTGCCGGCCGCCCGAGCAATTGCTCATAGACGGCCGTCGCGGAGCTGATCTCCGGACAGACCAGCACAAAATGGTCTAGACCCGTAATCATGCTATCCTAGAGACCCTCAAACAGGGCTGTCGATACATACCGTTCGGCGAAGCTTGGCAGAATGACGACGAGGGTCTTGCCGGCCATGTCGTCACGCGCGCCAACTTTGACCGCTGCAGCCGCTGCCGCGCCGGAGGAGATACCGCCGGGTATGCCTTCGAGCCGCGCAAGTTTGCGGGCCGTTGCAAAGGATTCCTCATTCGAAACTTTCACGACTTCATCAATCAGGCTCGTATCCGCGTTGCCGGGGATGAAGCCTGCGCCGATGCCCTG
>NZ_DFME01000020.1:47199-51715 GCF_002375605.1 Hyphomonas sp. UBA3601
GTGCCACCAGTACCTATGCCGGACAGGACAGCATCGACCGCGCCGTCTGTGTCCGCCCAGATTTCTTCTGCTGTGGTCAGCTCATGGATGGCCGGATTGGCGGGATTGTCGAACTGGCTTGGCATCACCGCGCCGGGCGTCGCCTCAAGGATTTCCTTCGCCTTCGCGATAGCACCGCCCATGCCCTTCTCTTTTGGCGTCAGGACCAGTTCTGCGCCCAGATAAGCCAGCATCTTGCGACGCTCGATCGACATGGATTCCGGCATGGTCAGTATCAGGCGGTATCCCCGGCTGGCCGCCGCGAAAGCGAGGCCGATGCCGGTATTGCCGGACGTTGGCTCAACCAAAACGCCGCCGGGCTTCAGCTTGCCGTCGGATTCCAGCTGCAACACCATGTTCAGGCCGATCCGGTCTTTCACGCTGGCGAGTGGATTGAAGAATTCGCATTTGAACAGCAGGTTCGCCTTGATGCCTTCGGCCTCGGCGAACTTCGGCGCAGCAACCAGCGGCGTCGATCCGACCGTTTCGAGGATAGACGCGTAGGTACGACCGCGCGGGCCATCCAGCGAAACATTTCCGGGCAGGCTGACAGTATTGCTCATGGGTCCACTCCATTTGTTGCAGGGCAAGGTTGGCCGGACTATCTGCCCTCACCCTTCGAGAGGCAACTGAAGGATGTGTTTAGTCGGCGGCACGCCCTTTTATGTCTTCAAGTATTTGCCGCCCAATCTCCCTACGCTCTACGTACTTGGCGGCTGCTTTCGAGGTTTTGAACAAATTCCACTTCAGATGAGGCTTAAGATCCGTGACATCGCGCCCAGTCAAATCACAAAAGATCGCCAGATTGAACGCCCACTCGTCCAGCGACAAATAGCCGAATTTCTCACTGGACCACCCCTGGCTCTCGAAATCCTGAGTTTGGATAAACTCGAATGCGGAATTAGCCCCGAATACTCCAAAGCCCAGAAAGACAGACGTGACATCCGTTGCCGGCTCGATCAGCTCCCAGCCGCCTGGTGGGGCTTCCTGAAATCCTTCATTCAGATAGTGACTGAGTTCGTGCGCAAAGGTTGCGATCAGCTTTACCGGTGTATGAACATGGCTCGGATCATACGTAATCTGACCAGAATTTCCGGTGTGGGAGAAGGTTCCTGCCGCTGTCCCCGAATGTTGAACTCTGCCCAGTGTGGATACCCTTCCGGCAAGCTCGGCTTGCGGCACCAATTGGACTGGCCATTCTGACATTCCGGCCAGATCACGCACATGCTCAAATATGAATTCAGCGCGCTCGTGCCCACTCGAATCGGTTGGCGGAAAGAAGTCCGGGGTTGGAAGCACGAGCGGCGTCTCTCGAAGGGCTTCCCGCCCACCAGTGCACTTCAATAGCCATGCCCAACACAGAACATGGAATGCCTCCACATCCTCATCGAGAAAGTGGCTGCGTCCAAACACTAGCCAATCACACCTTGGATCGCGGCGCGCGCTGCGAGGGTAGGGCTCATCAGATGGGTGCGGCCATCGCGGCCCTGGCGGCCTTCGAAGTTCCGGTTGGAGGTGGACGCGCACCGCTCGCCCGGCGCCAGCGTGTCGGGATTCATGCCGAGACACATGGAACAGCCCGGCTCGCGCCATTCAAACCCGGCTTCGAGAAAGATCTCGTCCAGCCCTTCGGATTCGGCTTGCGCACGGACGAGGCCAGACCCCGGCACGACCATGGCACGCACGCCTTCGGCCACTTTGTTGCCCTTGGCGACTTCAGCGGCGGCGCGAAGATCTTCGATCCGGCTGTTCGTGCACGAGCCGATGAAGACGCGCTGCACCGGTGTGCCCTTGATCGGTGTACCACCTTCAAGGCCCATATAGGACAGTGCGCGCTCACACGCACCTGCCTTGATTGGATCACTGAAATCTTCCGGCTTCGGAATAATACCCGACAACGGAATCGCCTGTTCCGGGCTCGTGCCCCAGGTCAATGTCGGCTCGACCGCTTCGCCCTTGATGTGGACGACTTCATCAAATACGGCATCCTCATCGGAATAGAGCGTCGTCCAAAAAGATTTCGCGACATCCCATGCACCACCCTTGGGCGCGGCCGGGCGGCCCTTGATGTATTCAAACGTTGTCTCGTCTGGAGCCACCAGACCCGCACGGGCACCGCCCTCAATGGCGAGATTGCACAGCGTCATGCGCCCTTCCATGGAGAGGCTCCGAACTGCGTCACCGCGATATTCCATCACATATCCCGTGCCACCGGCCGTACCGATGACGGAAATTATGTGGAGGGCGAGATCCTTGGCGGTCACGCCATCTTTCAGGCTGCCAGATACTTCGATTGCCATGTTCTTGGATTTCTGCGCACGCAAGGTCTGCGTGGCGAGCACATGCTCAACTTCCGATGTGCCGATACCATGCGCCAGCGCGCCGAACGCGCCATGCGTGGACGTGTGGCTGTCACCGCAGACAATCGTCATGCCGGGCTGGGTGCGCCCCTGCTCCGGCCCCACGACATGGACGATGCCATTGCGGATGTCGCCCATCGGGAAATACTCGATATCGTGCTCGGCCACATTGCGGGTCAGCGTTTCCAGCTGGTTGCGCGCATCGGGATCTGTCACGCCAGCAAGGCCGGCGGCCTGGTTCTCGGTCGGGGTGTTGTGGTCAGCGACGGCCAGGGTCAGGTCCCGGCGGCGCACGCCGCGTCCGGCCGCTTTCAGTCCGGCAAAAGCCTGGGGCGTCGTCACTTCGTGAATCAGGTGGAGATCGATATAGAGCAGGCTTTCACCGCCCTCATCGGTGTGCACCACATGCGCGTCCCAGATCTTGTCGTAAAGTGTCTTGCCAGCCATGGGGCCTCTTCCTGTCATATCGCGGCGCACCATAGCGGCGCGCGCCCGGCTGGGAAGGGGTCAATTGGCGATTGGCGACTCTTGATCACAGGGCGGAGACAGGCGCACGGCCAGCGCCTTCAACTCGTCCATCTCGAAATCGCCGGAAACGAGTATTTCACCGCCTGTGATCCGTTCCAGCACTCTGGGAGACATGATGGTTTCCTCGTCCACCCGCAAGGGGAGGACTTCACCCATATTGGCCACCGTGAGGGCTTCCAGCTTGGATGCGCCGGACTCGTCCATACGGATGGAAAGCGCCGGTCGACCCGCCGAATCCGTCACGGCCGAAGCCTGAACCTGATAGGGTGCAAAGCGGGTATCACCGATGAAGAGAATACCCTGCGCTATGTCAGGCGGGCGGCAAGCCGGCATTGTGAGGCGCAGCGTGTCGTCGGCGGGTTCGCAGGCAGCAAGCAATGAAACGGCGAAGAGTGTGAGACAGAGGCGTTTCATGCGTCCGAACGTGCCACAGAAATACCAGCCCCAAAAGTGAAAACGCCCCAACCATGAGGCGGGGCGTTTCTTCAATTCCTGACTGAAGTGTCGGGACGTCTATTCTTCAGCAACGCCTTCGTCAGCGGAGGCAGCCGCAGCGGCCTCTGCTTCAGCGGCAGCAGCAGCTGCAGCCTCTTCAGCGGCTTTCGCCTTGGCAGCCTCTTCGCGAGCCTTGGCAGCAGCTTCCTTGCGGGCGGCTTTCTCTGCATCTTTCTGGCGGCGGCGCTCGGTTTTCGACACGGCGATTTCGACCGTTTCGATGCCGTGGCCGGTGGTACGTTCAGCGATACGGGCAGACTTACCGCGACGATCGCGCAGATAGTAGAGTTTCGCACGGCGCACGCGGCCCTTGCGCTTCACTTCGATGCTCTCGATCATCGGGGAAGCCAGCGGGAAAACGCGCTCGACGCCTTCACCAAAGGAAATCTTGCGAACCGTGAAGCTCTCATTGATGCCACCGCCTGCGCGGGCAATACAGACGCCTTCAAAGCGCTGGACGCGCTCACGGTCGCCTTCCGTGATGCGGACGTTCACGGCTAGCGTGTCACCCGGTGAAAAATCCGGGATGTTCTTGTCGCCGACAACGCGGGAAAACTCTTCCGCTTCGAGCTGTTCAATCATGTTCATCGCCTGTCTCCGGCGGTTGTAATTCGTTGGTATCTGAGTAAGCGGCGTATAAATCGGGGCGGCGGTCAATTGTCAACGACTTTGCGCTGTTAAACCGCCATTCTTGTATGCGTTTATGATCCCCCGACAGCAGAACCTCCGGAGTCGGGCGGCCTTCCCACTCCCGGGGCAGCGTATACTGGTCGTGTTCCAGCAATCCGGTCTCGAAAGATTCCTCCTCAAGGGAGGCCTGGTTCCCCGCAACTCCGGGCAACAAACGCACAACCGCCTCGGTCATCGCCATGGCTGCGACCTCGCCTCCTGCCAGCACAAAATCCCCGATGGAAACCTCGCGCAAGCCGCGCGCACGGATCACCCGCTCGTCCAGCCCCTCGAACCGGCCACACATCATCACCATGCCCGGGCCGCCTGCCAGGTCCCGCGCCAGTTTCTGTGAAAACGGCTCTCCGCGCGGCGACAGATAGATCAGCGGCTTGCCGTCTGTGTCGATACTGTCCAGCGCCGCA
>NZ_DFME01000020.1:51804-52237 GCF_002375605.1 Hyphomonas sp. UBA3601
GTCGATACTGTCCAGCGCCGCAGCCGTCACATCCGGTCGCAACACCATACCTGCGCCGCCCCCCGCCGGCGGGGCGTCGACATTCTGATGCTTTCCGAGGCCGAAATCGCGCAGCTGGACGGTTTCATAGTCCCAGATGCCTTCGCGACGCGCGCGCTCCAGGATGGAGACGCCGAGCGGGCCGGGAAACGCTTCGGGAAACAGGGTGATGAAACTTGCCTTGAACATGCGCCGAGCCTTTAGCCTACCGCGTGCGCTCCGTCACGTCTCGCCAGGCCGTTACCCAAATGGCTAGCCGTCTTCCTGCCCCCCCCCAAGAGAAGAACGCCAAACGACAGCGGTCGACAAAAGTTGACGCGTGTGTCATTTTTTTCTGGGAGGAATAAAATGACAAAAACATTGGCGGGTCTCACACCCGAAGAAATTGGCCGTG
>NZ_DFME01000017.1:0-583 GCF_002375605.1 Hyphomonas sp. UBA3601
GTGAACTGGTCCATGTAATGGCCCCCCAGTTCTGCTGTAATCCGCTGCGCTTCGGCATAGATGTCGGCTGGCGCGACGGCGCGGGTTTCGCCGCCATAGAACGCGATCTGGTCGATCTTGCTGCGCGAGACGCCCTCTTGCACAACCGCGATGAACCGCAGGCCCAAGAGGCGGGCAAAGTAGGCCTCCGACACGGCGGTGGAGCCGGACGAGCTTTCCACGATCACCGTGTCCGGACCTATCCAGCCATTGCAAAGCGCGAACAGATAGAGCGAGCGCGCAAGCCGGTGCTTCAGACTGCCGGTCGGATGCGTGGACTCGTCCTTCAGGTAAAGCGTCTGGTCCGGAAAGCCGGGCAGGTCCACCTTGATCAGATGCGTGTCGGCAGACCGGTTGAAGTCGGCATTGATGCGCTGCACGGCTTCGCGCACCCAGCGCCGCCTCTCCCAATCGAGATGTGAAATGTCCAAGTCTGCCCCCTGCTCCGGCCGATCTGGTGGCCACCATAGAGGCTTGCCCCGGCAGGGCAATTGCAGCGCGCAGCCATTGTCAGGCTTGCGGTTGTACCGCCTCCAGCACGGCC
>NZ_DFME01000017.1:708-9098 GCF_002375605.1 Hyphomonas sp. UBA3601
GCAGACCTCGTGCGGACGGCGCTTGTCGCGCGCGAGGTCGAGAATTGCGGGATGGATGTAGGAGGATTTCGCGATGGCCGGCGTATTGCCCAGCGCATCCGCCGCGGCATGGGTAATTGCCTTCACCGTCACGCTCTCGGCGCGGGCCAGCGCATTGACGGCGGCGACGCTGCCTTTCCATGTCCGGAAATCCTTGGCCGTGAAAGAGAGACCCAGCGTTTCCTGGATATACTCATTCACATCCTGCGCGGCCGGCCGGACCTTGCGGGATCGGAACAGGAAAGCGCCTTTCTCTGCCATGAGCCCATCCAGCGTCTTCGCCAGAAGCTTGTCGCGCACGGTGACACGGCGGGGCGTACCGCCCTTGCCCTTATAGGCACAGATGATCTTGCGGCCTTCGATCTGGACATGCGACTTTCGCAGGCTGACCGCGCCATAGGTCTTGCGGCCCGACCGGCCGATGCGCAGCGCGCCCCGGTCCAGCAGGCGGACAATGGCGGCGAGGCGAAGCTCGCGCGGGCAATCCGAATAGGTGAGATCATGGCGCACACGGCGGCGCAGTTCCGGCAAGGCATGGCCGAAGGCGATGAGATCATCGAACTTGGCCGAATTGCGCGCCGCCGACCAGGTCGGGTGGTAGCGGTATTGAAGGCGGCCCGCCTCGTCGCGTCCGGTGGCCTGGATGTGGCCACGCGGATTGGGGCAGATCCAGATGTCCTCCCAGGCGGGCGGCAGAACGAGCGCGCGGCACCGCTCGGCCCGCTTGCCCTTCAGGGTCTGGCCCTTGCCATCCTTGTAGGTGAAGCCTGGGCCGCACCGCCGCCGCGTCCAGCCGGGCTTCGACGGGTCTGACCGCACAAGGCCAATGGCCTCTGCCGTCACGCCTTCGCGGCAGAGCGTCTCCGGGTCTGAACTGAAGGGCATGGCGTGTCTCTCGGGCGATGAATGCCCGGATCAACGATCCATCGGTGGCGAGGGTTCCCGTCCACTGGATTCTCTCCAGCCCGGAAATTTTGTTTGGGCTGACACGATTACCGCCTAAGCTTCTGTCAGGGGAGACTGACATGAAAGACCAAATTCAATTCGCGGCGGCGCTGGCCCTTTTCACACTGGTATCCAGCTGCGCCAGTCTGGACGAGACGATGGCGACGGCACCGGAGCCTACACCTGCATACGACATCGACTATCCGCCAGCGCTTAACGAGCTGAACTTCCAGAGCGACGGAAAGCGCCTGAACGGATTGATGTATGTGGCTGATGGCCCCGGCCCCCATCCCACCGTTCTGTTGCTGCATGGATTTCCCGGCATCGAGAAGAATCTCGATCTCGCCCAGGCCCTGCGGGCGGACGGGTTCAACGTCCTGTTCTTCCACTATCGCGGCGCGTGGGGCAGCGAGGGAACATTCTCGTTCACGTATGTGATCGAAGACGTGGCTGCCGCGACGGATTTCGTTCGCGCCAATGCGGAGACCTATCGGACCGACCCGGACAAGCTGATCCTGATCGGGCATTCCATGGGCGGCTTCGCAGCTCTTGCCGCGGGCGCCAAGGATAAGACCATTGCCTGCACCGCAGGGCTCGCTCCTGCGAATTTCGGCGTCGTGGCGAATGTTCTTGCGGCAGATCCGGACAGGAAAGCGGGCTTCATCGCCTATGGCGATTCCCTGCAGATGCTGGCGGGTACAGATGGCGCAACCCTGGTGAGCGAACTGATCGACAATCGCGAGGCGTTCGACGCCCTTACCTACGCCCCCAGCTTCGCGAACCGTTCGGTGCTGATTGTTGGAGCGGACAAGGATGAAACCGTCCCGCTGGACGCCATCGTCAGGCCGCTGATAGAAACCTACAAATCAGAGCCGGGTGTCGAGACGACAGGCGTAGTGCTTTCCGGCGATCACTCCTTCTCATGGTCACGAGAGGCCCTGATCGACACGGTTCTTGGCTGGGCAGACGCCTGCCGCTAGTTCGGGCGGTGCTCGTCGGCGTCGCCGCTCCAGAAGCGTTTGATGCGGCCGAGGAAGCCTTCGCTTTCCGGGTGGCAATCCGCGCCGGTGCAGTCGCAGAATTCGCGCAGCAGCTCTTTCTGGCGGGCGGTCATGTTGCGCGGGGTTTCCACGAACATCTCCACGAACAGGTCGCCGGTATGGCCTGACTGCCGCACGGACGGCATGCCCTTGCCGCGTAGACGCAGCTTGCGACCGGTCTGGGCGCCTTCCGGCACCACGACGCGGGCACGGCCGCCATCAATGGTCGGGATTTCGATTTCGCCGCCAAGTGCAGCCGTCGCCATGGGCACGGGCGCACGGCAATAGAGGTTCGGGCCGTCGCGTTCGAAGATGTCATGCTCGACGACATCGACGAAGATGTAGAGGTCGCCGCTCGGCCCGCCCTGATCGCCAGGCTCACCTTCGCCGGACAGGCGGATGCGCATACCGCTTTCGACGCCAGCCGGGATTTTCACCTGGAGCTTGCGCTCCTCGCGAACCTGCCCTGCGCCGCCACATTCCTTACAGGGCTTCTTGATGATCTTTCCCTTGCCGGAACACCGCACACAGGTGCGCTCCATCGTGAAGAAGCCTTGCTGGGCGCGCACGCGGCCATGGCCGTCACAGGTCTCGCAGGTTTCCGGCTTGGTGCCGGGCGCTGCGCCGGAGCCGTCACAGCCTGTACATGGCACGGCCTGGGGCACGTGAATGGTTTCTTCCTTGCCGGCCCACGCTTCAGCCAGAGTGATTTCCAGATCATAGCGCAAATCTGCACCGCGCTGTGGCCCGCCACGGCGACGTCCACCGCCAAAGCCACCTGCGCCGAAAACCTGGCTGAACAGGTCAGAGAAGATATCGTCCGGATTGCCGCCCTGGCCGAACGGGTTTCCCCCGCCCCCACCGCCATTTTCAAAGGCGGCATGGCCAAACCGGTCATAGGCACCACGCTTCTGAGCATCGCTCAGGACCGCATAGGCTTCGCCCACTTCCTTGAATTTCTCTTCGGCTTCAGGATTCCCGGCATTCTGGTCCGGATGATACTTCATCGCCAGCTTGCGGTAGGCGGACTTGAGTTGCTTCTCGTCCGCATCCTTGGATACGCCCAAAATCTCGTAATAGTCGCGCTTGCTCATGGAATGGCTATCGTCTTCCAGAATTGTCTCAGATCAGCCGCACATGTGGGGGACGTGACCGGCCGGTGCAAGGGAATGTCACAGGTCGCGCCACGTAATGATCAGGCTCAGCTTGGGCCGGTCTGGCCAGTGGGGAAGGACTGAACGCCCCCTTCGACGAGTTCAGGGCCACCGGGCTGGATCTGCATGACCGCCAAGCCGCGCTCGGACGTGCCGTCAATGCGGAAGCGGAACAGGCCATTTACTCCGAAAAAGCCGTCCGGATCGGTCACGCCGCCATAGGTCAGACTGTCATCTGCGGCGAGGCGAACGGTCAATGCGGCTGCATCATAGGCCAGTGCAGCCAGATCGGTTGGCGCGCGGCCATAGATCCGACGATAGGCTTCGGTGAAGGCGCTCTTGTTGCCGGGGTCTGTGGCAGCATAATAGCCGCCGCGCAGGGTCGGTTCGCGCCAGATGCTGGAATCGTCCCAATAAGAGGTGCCGATCAGCTTCAATTGGCGCATATCGACGCCGTTGTAAGGCAGCAACGGTGCTACCGAGAGCAATTTGACGCCTCGTTCAGGGATCATCACAGCCACGCGGCCGGGACGGTCGGCCAGTTCGGATTTGAGAACGCTGGCGATCTGGCGCGCTTCGGCGCCTGCTCCACTATCCTCGCCATAGAAGGCTGAGGCGGCCATGACGGCGCCAAGCCGGGAGGCTTCAAACCGCATCGCGGCCTCGACCTGACGCCCGTAATCCGAACGTGGGCCAAGGAAAACAAACGTGTCCACGCCGCGCGCGGCCACATATTCCATGACGCGGCGGACTTCCTCGTCCGGCGAGATGGAGGCGAGATAGGCTCCGCCACCAGCCGCAGACCGGTCATTGGAGAAGGCAATGACGGGAATATCTTCCTCGCGCGCCATTTCCCGCACGGTTTTCACGTTTGCGCCAAAGAGCGGGCCAAGGATTACATCTACCTTGTCTTCAAAGGCTTCGTCCGTGCGGGCCTCGGCAACGGAGGTCTTGCCGGCGGTATCCTTTGGGATAATCAGGAAATCCTTGTCGGCATATTCAAACAGGGCAAGTTCGATCCCTGCCAACATGCTTTCCGCCTCGGCGCGGACATTGGCGTTCGGATGAGAAAAGGGCAGCAGCACGGCGGCCCGCTTGATCTCACGTCCCTGCATGAAGGGTGGGGTCAAGCCACGGTCGCCTCGGCCGCGCGTTGCGTCGCCCAAATCTTCCATGTCGCCAATTTCGATTTCTTCGCCCGGTATGTCGCCCAAGTCGCGCGGCACGCCCGTAACAGGCTCCTCGCGGGGCTGTCCGGTGCCGATGGGCACTGGTTGGCGAGCAGGCGCTGTGGCACAGGCGGTCGCCAGAAGCAGCGATGCCAACAGAAGACTTGGCGCGGGAAGCTTCCTGAGCAATGGTTGAAGCAATGTCATCTCCTGATCCTTCTGACTCCGGGGCGATTCCCGCCGCTGGCGACTCTAGGCGCGGTCTCCCCAAGGGGCAACCGGCTGTATCTCTGGATCCGGGCCTGTATGTGGTTTCCACCCCGATCGGTAATCTACGCGACATCACCCTGCGCGCGCTGGACGTGCTGACCGCTGCCGATGAAGTGCTGGCAGAGGACACACGCGTCGCTGGAAAGCTGATGTCTGCCTATGGCCTTAAGGCTCGCCTCAGCCCCTATCATGACCACAATGGGGCGGAACGGAGACCGGGCCTGATACGGGCACTTCAAGGCGGCGCGAAGATCGCGCTGATTTCCGACGCTGGCACGCCGCTTGTTTCCGATCCGGGCTGGAAACTGGCGCACGAGGCGCTGGAGGCTGGCGTAAAGGTCATCCCCATTCCGGGCGCCTCGGCCATGCTGGCGGGATTGGTCGCCAGCGGCCTGCCAAGTGACAAATTCCTTTTCGCAGGCTTCCTGCCGCCAAAATCCGGTGCGCGCAAATCAGCCGCCGAAGCGCTGAAAGCCGTGCCGGGAACGCTGATCTTCTATGAGAGTGGGCCGCGCCTTGCCGATGCGCTTGCAGACCTTGCCTCTGTGCTGGGGGACCGTGACGCGGCGGTGACGCGGGAATTGACCAAGATGTTCGAGGAAACCCGCCGAGGCACGCTTGCTGATTTGGCCACGCATTATGCCGAGTCCGGCCCGCCACGTGGCGAAATTGTATTGCTGGTCGGCCCGCCGGGCGAACATGAAGTCACGCCCCAACGCCTCGATGCGGCCCTGCGCGACGCACTGGATGGCCAGCCGACCAAGGCCGCAGCCAATGCCGTGGCCGAAGCGCTGGGTCTGCCGAAGCGCGACGTTTACCAGCGGGCGCTGCAACTGAAAGCCGATGGCTAAAGGGCGCGCCCCCAGCGCCAAGCGCACGGCTGCCGAAAAACGTGGCCGCGCGGGCGAGACACTTGCCGCCTTGTACCTCCGCTTCAAGGGCTATCGCATCCTCGCGCAACGCGTGCGCACGCCGGTTGGCGAGATTGATCTGATTGCGGAGAAATCCGGCATAGTTGCTTTTGTCGAAGTAAAGGCACGTCGGCGAGCAAACGCAGCGCTCGGCGCCGTGACACTTCATGCCTGGAATCGAATTTCCCGCGCGGCCGACCATTGGATGGCCAAGCATCCCCGCTATTCAGACCATGGCTGGCGATACGACATCATTGCCATCGCGCCGAGTCGCCTGCCCGTTCATCTGCGCGATGCGTGGCGGCCGGGGCTGGCCTAGGCTTTGGGCTGGGGCTTCGCACGCTTACGATAGACGCGCGTTAGCGGGCTTTTTGCCATCGGAATGAAGCGAGTTTTCTTGCCGACGATGCTTGGGCGGTTGATGCCTATGCGCAGAAGACTGAACACGGCCAAAACGAGATAGACACCCGAGATATACCAGAACAGTGCGGCCGGATGAAATGCGCTCATCACGAGAGCGCCGACCAGAGCGCCGATCACCGATCCAACTCCATAGAGCAGGAGCAGGCCGCCACTCGTGGCGACGGCCTTGCCGAGCGCGGAATGGTCATTGGCATGCGCAGCGCAAATGCCGAAGACGGGTATGATGAAAGCGCCAAACAGGAAGCTGAAGCCAAGCAAGGCGTTTTGGGACAGGCCAGCAAAGCTTGCCAACAATGCCGAAGCCCCTGCGCCGAGCAGCGAGCTGCCCACGATCACGAAACGCCGGTCTACCTTGTCAGAGAGCGAGCCCATGGGGAACTGGAACAAGCCTGCTCCGATGATCGCGGCACTCATGAAGGCTGCGATCATGGCCGAGCCATACCCAATTTCCTGCACATAGACCGGTGCCATGCCCCAGAAAGCGGCATTGGCGAGTCCGGCGGCAGCTGCACCGACGGCGCCGACGGGCGAGACGCGATAAAGCTGAACAATGTCGAGCTTCGCCGTCTCCAGCGGTGCAGGCGAATCCGAGCGCGTCAGCGCCACCGGGACGAGCGCGATGGAGATCAGGATGGAAACCAGAACGAACAGCTGGAAGCCCGAAGGCGGGGCAATCGCGAGCAGGCCGTTGCCGATGGTCACAGCGCCAAGATCGACAATGCGATAGACTGACAGCACTTTGCCGCGGTTCTCGTTCGTCGCGCGCTCATTGATCCAGCTTTCCAGCACCATGGTCAGCCCCGCAAAGCTGAAGCCTGTAATGAAGCGCAAAACGGCCCATGGCGTGGCATCGACGAACAGGATATGCGCCAGCGCACTGGACGACGCGATCGAGGCGAGTGCCACAAAGGCCCGGATATGCCCTACGCCCTTGATCATGCCAGGCACGAAGCGGCAACCGAGGATGAAGCCGGCATAATAGGCTGAGGCCAGAAGACCGATGATTGCGGTCGGGAAGCCTTCCAGGTCGCCGCGCACAGACAGGAGTGTGCTCTGCAAGCCATTGCCGGCATAGAGGATGGCAGCAGCAAACAGCAGGGCAGCGATGGCGGAGATAGACTTGAACATTCCAGCCTCCAGGGCGTGCTGGGATTTCAGGGAGGGCGAGCCGTCTTCAGGCTAACCCGATGCAGAAAAGTGTGTTCCGATCGCGCCTGTAGAAACCTCCACTGCTACTGTCAACCAAGCCTGAGCCGCGCATCTGCGCAAGGCGGAATCCCCCGCCTACTCGGTCAAAGTCGGCGCCGCTGCGAAGGGCTCGATTCCGAATGAAGGATATATTTCGCTCGGGAAATAGACCGTGCCATCCTTCACAACCATGGAGATGGTCTTGATCGCTTTCAGGTCCGCTGTTGGGTCACCTGGAACAAGAAAGAAATCGGCCAGCTTGCCGGGCGCGATAGACCCAAGCTCGTCCGACTGTCCCACATATTCGGCCATACCATGGCTGGCCCAGGCGAGGATTTCAGGCGCTGTCATGCCGACCTGCTGATAAAGCTCAAGTTCGCGGTGATAGACGAAGGATCCGCCCATATCCGTTCCCGGAACGAGCAGGATGCCCACCTCATGCATCGCGGTGACCGTTTCGATGATCTTGTCGAAGGCCTGCCAGTAGGCCGCGTCATCCTCGGGAGAGGAAATATCGGCCCATGCTGTCTTGGCCGAACGCTGCACGCCAACCGGCATGTGATCGATATAGTCGACCACACCCGCCCGGAGCTGGCCATTGCGAGACCTGAGCAGAGCTTCATGGATGGCGAGGGTCGGATCAATCGCGGTTTCATGCTCCGCCATGGCATTGATCGTTGCCTGTACCTTTGGATCACTGATCTCCAGGGATGGGAGACGCTTCAACGCGGTCAGGCGCAGCAAGGTGCGCGTGTCTTCACCCTCGTCCAGCACCCAGCCCAGCATGACCTGATTGATATGGGTCATCTCGTCATAGCCTGCAGCAATCATCTGGTCGGCATTGGAGAAGGCCGGCACATGCCCGGCCACTTTCAAGCCGAGGCGGCGCGCTTCTGCGACCATGGCCGGCACCCATTCGCCTTTCATGGAATTGTAGATCTTGATCTGATGGAATTCTCCACCGCCATACTTGCGAACGGCTTCGAGCGCCTCCTCCTCACTCGATACGAGTGTGCCATTGTTGGAGCTGAACGGGCTCTTTCCTTCGATGAACCCGCTGCGGATGATACGCGGACCGGCGAGACGCCCGGACTGTATGTTTTCATTCAGCTCACTGAGCACGTCGTTGTTGTTGCCCATGTCCCGGACGGACGTCACCCCCGCAGCGATGTTGAGCAGCGCGCTATTCTGACCGAGATGCCCGTGCATTTCATAAAGGCCCGCCACCAGCGTGCCGCCATCGCCATCAAT